>DBRA01000011.1:0-2425 GCA_002305445.1 Clostridiales bacterium UBA1380
TGACGCGGCAGTCGGCGTAGCCGGGCACGCGGGTGACGCGCACGTCGGCGGAAAACGTACCGGAACCGCTGCTTTCGGCGACAGCCGTTATTTTATAATCGGAGATAGCCTGATGCGGTTTCGCGATCAGCCACACGTTGCGGTGTATGCCCGATATGTGCCAATAGTCCTGATCCTCGAGGTAGCTAGACGACGCGAAGCGGACGACCATGACGGCGAGCGTATTTTCGCCGTCGCGCAGGCGGGATGTAATATCGAATTCCGCGGGCAGCTTGCTGTCCTCGGAGTAGCCGACGAACTCGCCGTTCACCCACAGATAGAACGCCGTCTCGACGCCCTCGAAGTAAATCGTAACGGTGCGTCCCGCGAAGCCGTCGGGCACCGTGAACCTGCGAAGGTAGCATCCGGTCGGGTTCTTCGCCGGTATGTGCGGCGGATTCGGCACAATACCGGCACGCCCGCCGGCGCGTATACCGGTGCCGTCGCTCTCTTCGAGCGGCCACGGATAGACGTAGTTCGTGTAGATCGGCTCGCCGAACCCCTGCGTCTCCCAGTTGCCGGGAACGGTTATCCTGTCGGCAAAGCCGGCGAAGCCGGGTGCGAAAAAGTCGGGCACTTCCTCGGGCGAGCCGAACAGCGCAAATTCGTACTCGCCGTTAAGGCAAAACTTGTACGCGGAGTCACTGTCGCGCAGCGCCGCTTCGCGGCTCTCGTACGCTTCGAGCGGGCAGTGCGCGTCGAGCCGCCCGACAGAGCAGACGTTTTTATCGAGATGCAGCTTCATATCCATGGAAGGTCTCTCCGTTTTATGTAATATTTTATAGACGCTGCCAACATTATAACCAACCCGCTTTAAAAACGCAATCGTTTTATTAAATTTTTATGCTCCATTATTAATCCGGCAGCGCGAAAATATTAACAAAATCGACATTGAACTCACAATCGCCCGGGAATATAATAAACGCATGAACAAGTGCTCAAATGAACAATCGTACAAAGGAGCGGGAACACAGTGAAGCAATCGCGGAAAAGCTGCGCTGAATATTCTGTCCATGAGGACATCGTGGGCAGCATACGAGCGATGATGCCGGAGCAGGAGACATTCCGGAAGGCTGCCGAATTTTTCAAAGCGCTCGGCGACGAAACGCGCGCCAAGATCATCTGGGCGCTCGATAAATCCGAGATGTGCGTATGCGATCTGGCGGAGACGCTGGGCATGACCTCGTCCGCCGTATCGCACCAGCTTTCATTCATGCGGAGGATGAACCTCGTGAAGTACCGCCGATCGGGTAAAGAAGTGCTGTATTCGCTCGCAGACGGACACGTAAAAGACATGCTGGAATCATGCATCGTGCATACAAGCGAAAACGAAAGAGAGAAAAGTGATGAAAAATGAGATAAAATCGTCTGTCGTCAGGCTCGGAGCGTGCGTCGTTTTACTGGTGGGGGCGTTCGCTGTCGATAAGCTCGTTCCTCTGCCGATGTGGAAGCAGCTGCTTCTGTATCTTACGCCGTACATTGTCGTCGGATACGACGTTCTGTGGAGGGCCGTCGAGGGCATACATAGGGGTAGCGTCTTCAACGAAAGCTTTCTGATGTCGATAGCGACGATAGGCGCGCTTTCTATAGGTTTTCTGCCGGGCGGAGAGCCGGAGTTCGCGGAAGCCGTGTTTGTCATGCTGTTCTACAAGGTCGGCGAGCTGTTTGAGGAGATCGCGGAAGGGAACAGCGAGAGGGCGATCTCGCAGCTTATGGATATGCGCCCGGATACGGCGAACGTCGAGCGCGGCGGCGTCGTCGTCACCGTCCCGCCGGACGAGGTCGCCGTCGGTGAGGTGATAACTATCGCCCCGGGCGAGAAGATACCGCTCGACGGCGTGATAATAGAAGGCGATTCAAGCCTTGATACCGTCGCGTTGACGGGCGAGTCCGTGCCGCGCGACGTCGCGGTCGGCGACAACGTCGTTTCCGGCTGCGTCAACATCTCCGGCGTCCTGCGCGTCCGCACGGAGAAGCCGTTCGGCGAGTCGACCGCATCGAAAATACTCGAGCTTGTAGAGCACGCCGTCGAAAACAAAGCGAAAAGCATCGCGTTCATCACGAAATTCGCGCGCTACTATACGCCCGCCGTCGTCTTCGCCGCGCTCGCGCTCGCGCTCATACCGCCCGTTATATCGGGCAATTTCGCGGGCAGCGTCGCGACGTGGCTTAACCGCGCACTGACGTTCCTTGTCGTGTCGTGCCCGTGCGCGCTCGTCATATCGGTGCCGCTGACGTTCTTCGGCGGCATCGGCGGTGCGTCGAAAAAGGGCGTGCTCATTAAAGGCTCCAACTACATGGAGACGCTGTCCAAGGCCGGCACCGTCGTCTTCGACAAGACCGGAACGCTGACCGAGGGCGTGTTCACGGTCGTCGCCGTGCACCC
>DBRA01000011.1:2459-3218 GCA_002305445.1 Clostridiales bacterium UBA1380
TCGCTGCGGCAGGCGTACAGGGGCGGCGACGACGACTGCGTCGTCAGCGACATCGAGGAGATAGCGGGGCAGGGCGTGTGTGCGAACGTCGGCGGACGCGCCGTCTGCGTCGGCAACGAGAAGCTGATGGAGTCGGTCGGCGCGGAGTGGCGGCCGTGCCACCGCTCCGGCACGGTTGTCCATGTGTCGATCGACGGCGAATACGCCGGCCACATCGTGATATCCGACAAGATCAAGAAAAACGCCGCCGCCGCCGTTGCCTCCCTCAAATCGGCGGGGATAAAAACGGTCATGCTCACCGGCGACCGCGAGGAGGTCGCCGCGACCGTCGCCGCGGAGCTCGGTGTGGACGAATACTCCGCGCAGCTTCTGCCGGCCGACAAGGTGCGCTGCGTCGAGGCGATTATCGAAGCTAAACCGCGCGGGAGCAGCGTCGTCTTCGTCGGAGACGGGATAAACGACGCGCCGGTGCTCGCTCGCTCCGACGTCGGCGTCGCGATGGGCGCGCTCGGCTCCGACGCCGCTGTCGAAGCCGCCGACGTCGTGCTGATGGACGACGACCCTTCGAAGGTGTACGAAGCCGTCAGAGCATCGCGCCGCACGCTTGCGATCGTGAAGCAGAACATCGTGTTCGCGCTCGGAGTCAAGCTGCTCGTGCTCGTTTTCGCGGGCGTCGGCCTTGCGCCGATGTGGCTCGCGGTATTCGCCGACGTCGGCGTGATGCTGCTCGCCGTGCTCAACGCTATGCGCGCGCTGAAA
>DBRA01000025.1:0-10832 GCA_002305445.1 Clostridiales bacterium UBA1380
GACGCTGTTTTGCTTATCTTATAACGAGGCTATCGGTTATGGTCGCATCAAACATTATCCTGCCGTTTTCGAAGGTGAAATCTACCGGCTTACCGTCGGCTGTGACCGAGGACACGCGTTCGGTATACGGAAGTTCGATGCATTTTAAGTGAATTTTGCCGGAAACCACCGTCAGCGATGTGCTTTCGGCAGTGCGCTCAAAGCTGCCCCACGCGCAGTCGAGCGACCACATGCAGCGGAAATCGCCCGGGACGATCGGATTGAACCCGATTACACCGTTCGGCATGTCGAAGCTGAAGCCGGAGAAGATCGGCAGCATCGCGAACGAAGCCATGCTGCGCGCGTAGTTCGAGCCGCACTCGATCTCGTTCCACGGATTGCGGTTGAACCCGCGGTAGCGGTCGCGGACGGCCTTGACTATCGAAACGCCTTCGTCGATGAAGCCTTCGCTTATCAAAAGACCGGCAAGAGCGTATTCAAAGCCGTGCATCGACTCCTGCGCGTACGGTATCGGTATCGCCGGAGTAGGAGTACCTTCGGGATAGCTGCAGATAATCGCGCCCGCTTCGTCGTTGACGGCGAAAAGGCGGAATGTGTTGTAGTGGCTGCGCATGTTCGGCAGGAAGTTGTTTTTATAAATGCTGCGCAGCGCGGTGTGCAGCTGCTCTTTGTCGAATATTTCGCCCAAGCCGTTGATGCTCGCGTGCCACTGCGCAAGGCACTGGTCGATCTCGGAGCCTTCGCCGATCTGATACTTTATCTCCTCCGACTCGCTGTTCCAGTATGCGTTGACCGCGTCTTCGCCGAAGCTTTCGAGAACAGCCTTATCCTTGAGGTCGACTTTCTGAACGTACCATTTGCCGTTGAAGAGATTCTCGTCGCACCACTTCTTGCCTGATACGAACAGCCGCTCATAGAGTTCGGCCGCGTCGTCGTCGCCGACTCTGCGCGCCATCTCCGCGCCCGCCTTCAGCGCCGCCAGATAAAATCCCTCAAGCCATGACGACGGCCCGAACAGCTCCATGTCGAGCGTGTGATGCTGCCGCCCCTCTAAAACGCCGTCCATGTCGCGGTCCCAGCGGTCGTGATTTGCTTCGCTCCATGCGTATTCGAGAGACTTTTTAACCTTGCCCCAGATCGAGCGGAGCCAGTTGTCGTCGCCGCATATCTTCCATTCGCGGTAGGTCTTGATAACCCCGCCCATCTGACCGTCGACACAGGCGCGGAAACCGCCGCGTTCGCGTCCGAGCGGCAGCCTCATGCGGAAGACCATGCGTCCGTTTTCGTCCTGATTGTACTCGAAGTCCGTTTCGCGGATGCTGCGCTCGAGGTTCGGGAACAAGAAGCACAGCGCATACGCGTAGTTCCAGACATGAGTACATGTGCCCTCGCACGAACCCCAGTGCTCGTTCATGCCCTCCCAGCCGTAAAACTCGCCGTTTTCGAGCCGGAGAACCGTCGCCGTCTTGAGCACCGAAACGTTCGCCGATATGGCTTCGACGACTTCCTCGGGCAATGTCGACGCGAACAGCTCGTCGTGGTACCGCTTTGTGCCGTTCCACAGCATATCCCAGTTTACGAACGAGTACTCGGCCGACGCGCGCGAATCCGCAAACAGAGTCGCGTAGTAGTTCTTCCATGTGACGTCGACGTCCTCGCCCTTATCGTTCTTGCGCGTCAGGCGGTCCCAATAGTTATAGTTGTTCGGCACGTTCCACGAGATTATATAGCGCACGCGGACGGTCTCGCCGGCTCCGGCGCGCAGCTTTACGCACAACGTCGCTGTGTCGTTGTTTCCCGCGTTCTCATACGTGCGGTTTTCAAACTCGTCCTGTTCGATAAAATTGCGCCAGTAGCGTTCGCGATTGTCGTTCCAGCTGCCGCGGTACCAGTACTGCTGATACGAAACGCCATCCTTTGCGTCGGTCGCAAGCGTGAGGTCGCCGTAACCTGTGCTGTCCGGCGGATTTTTCGTCTGCCGCAGGAAAATCGCGCTGCCGAACCCGGTTTTGCAGTAATCGTTTACGGAACCGCCGAACGGATTGCACAGCGAAGCGGCAACCGAATAGTCGAGCGCCTGATCGGACGTGTTCGTCACGGCGAACTCAAAGAAAGCAGCGGGGATACTCGAGTTTTTATCGTCGAGCGGGATGAGCGGATTCCACGCGGTCATTGTCACCGTTCCGGGAAACGTATCGTCGGTGAATTCGATGGATGCGATGGGGAACTCGCCTGTGAAGACGCAGTTTCTGAAGTGCGGGAAGCCCGCCATCGTTGCCGAATTCAAGCCGCTGCCGTAACCCTGCCCGTATGTGCCGGTCAGCGATGTGTTGACGTCGCCGTTGATGATGCGCGCGTCGACCGTCTTTCCGCCGCGGGCTGCCTTGATCGCAAAGTGGCTGTTGCCCAAGAGGCTGCCCTTGTTCGGACGGTTGAATATCTCCCAGTCGATAAGCCGTCCGTTGCCGGCAAGACCTATGCTGCCGGATCCGATGCCGCCGAGCGGAAACGAAATTTCATTTGTCGCCGCTCCCGTAAAAGTTGTGCGTTTCATGATGATCTCCATTCGAATTGTATTATTATTTTATATAGTATTATATCATCAGTTCTCGCGCTTTGACGATATCGACAGCACAAATTGCTCGATATCGCGAAGCTGCTGTTCGGTCATACCTCCGACTTTCCCGTGCCTTGTGCTTCCGTCTTCGTTTAACGGATTGTACTTCGTCAGTAATTCGTATACTGTCGCGGCGCGTCCGTCGTACAGATACGGCGCCGTGCGCCACACTTCGACAAGCGGCGGAACAAGCAGTCCGCGGCTCTCGTTCCCGGTCTGCGTGTGATTTTCGATAAGCTTATCGTTGCCGTACAGTTCGTTTGCGTGGCATTCGACGCAGCCGGCTTCGCCGTAAAACAGCTCCTTGCCGCGCTGTGCCGACTCCGACAACGTCCCGTCGTCTTCGAGATACGGACTTTCCGCCGGCTCGAGCGATCTCACATACGCATCGAGCTGCTTTTTCTCTTCGTCGGACATTCCGGCGTTGAACAGTATGTACTTCACGCCTGCTTCGACTGCGATTCCGGCGGATTGGCGGATTCCCGTCGCCATCACATGCCCGCGGTCAAATGTATAAAGCATTGAGCGCGCCTGCTTCGGCGTACCGATGCCGTCGTTGAGATTGTCCCAGTTCAGCGCGTCCGTGCGCGCGTCCGGATGGCAAGACGCGCACGTCAGCCATTCCTGATAGCATATCGAAGCGTCGTTCCACAGCCGTTCGCCGGCTCGTTCATCGCTTTCCTCCGCGCCGGTGGCAAGGCTGGCGGATGCTGTTATCTCAAGCGTCCGTGCGTCAAGAACCATTACATCACCGTTAAAATAGTTAGCCGTAATGTAGAAACCGTCGCCCGCGGCCACAGCGCGCGTCCCCGAGTCGCCGGTTCCTGTGCGCAGCTTGAAGCTGTAAGCGAAATCGAGCGTGTCGGCGACAGCCGCCGTATCAGGGGTGTCGTCGTCCGAAAGCAAACCGTCGCCCGCTAAAGATATCTTACTAAGTAATTTCCCCGTGTCAAGCGTGATTATCTCGCCCGTTCCTGCGATCGCAACCGCAAGCGTGCTGTCGGTCGCCGCGGCGCCCCACGGGTTTGCCGCTCCTCTGTCGATATCGTCAAGCAGCACCGATGCTCTCAGCGTTCGCGACGCTGTGTCAATTACCGATACCGCGTTTGTATATACCCAGCCGCGGTCAAGCTGCGTCGTCGCCACATTATAGCGTCCGAGCACATGCGTAACATAAATAACGCTTCCGTCGGGCGATGCGGCTATGCCGCGCACTCCCGTCGAGCCGTTTGTCAAGTCAATACGGGCTGTTTCCTCGAGCGTTTCCTGTGCGTATGCCGCGACGGAAGATGACGTTGTGCCGCTGTTGGCCGCTCCGTCCGGCAGATGACCGGCGACCCATACGCATCCGTCCGCGACTGCGAGAGCGGACGGCTCGCGTACGGTTTTTTCCGTCGCTTTGGTTTTCATCGTTTCCGCGTCGAGTGATCTGACTGTGTTGTCAAACCGTTCGGCGACATATACCGTTCCGTTGTGAAAAGCAATATCTGTCGGTGTATGCCCCGCGTCAGCCTCGCCCGTCATCTTCATCTTCGATGTGTCGATGCGGTATACCTTGCCGTATGCTCCGCCTGCGGCGGCATAGAGGACTGTGCCGTCGTCGTTCAACGCAACAGCCGACGGCGAAAGGTCGAGTGCAACTTTCGATGCGACGGTTAGAGTGCCATCATCGAGTGTTAACTTAAATATTAGGTTTTGTCCCGAATCCGCGATGTAGATCGTGTCGCCGCTGACAGCAATGTCTGAAGGGCTTGCATAAACACTCGCGTCTTTTATACTTTTCGATGCGCCGCTTGTTTTGCACGACCAAAGCGTTGCCGATACAAGCGCAAGGACGACAGCCAGTACAAGGATGATGTTATATTTTATCTGTTTCATCGACGCTCCCTCACTTGTATGCCGGATACTCGCCGTATGTCGGTTCCGTGTTATCGGAGTCGTAGCGTTTTTCGCCGTTTTTCTCGGCGGCTCTGTTAGCTGCCTCCACGGCTTGGCGATACTCGAATTTTTTCAGCCGCCACAGGTCGGTTTCGTTCATTTGATAACCTTCCATGTCGACGTCCGGGTTCTCTTCCAGCCGTTTCTTGCCGAGCTCTATTATTGCAAGCGCTTTCTTATATGCATCGCTTCCGGCCGGAAACTTCTTCAGATAAGGCGAAAGCTCCGGATTATCGAAGTATATCGAAGCGGCTCCGGTACTTGAGAAAGCATTTGTATATATAAGCCCGGGCAGGGAAGCGAGCTCCGACGGAGTGAGCGGACACCGTCCGCCGAGGTTTGACGGGTAATTTGTCGAAAAGTCGCCGTAATAAGGCGCGTTTGCGTCGACCCACATTTGGATCGCTCGCAGTTCGCTGTCCGTCAGATACGTGCTGTGCGCATCGTTTTTATCGGTTAGCTTTTTAATGAGAGGGGAGGCAAAGCTGCCCCAAGTTTTAGCGTTTGTGAACTCCGTACCTGCACCACCGACTACGTTCAGCAGGTTGCCGTAGTACCCCGACCTGCCGCTGCGCGTGCGCCACAGATCGACATACGATGCGTTGAACACGAGCGTTTTATCGGGGACGAGTGTGAGCGATGCGGCCGGATTGTCATATCCGTGGCAGGAGATGCAGTTGTTTGTGAAGATCGGCTGGATATCGGTTAAGTAGTTGAGGTTGCCCTCCGGCATCCAGTCATACCGTTCCGGTTTGTCGGGGACATTGACACCGACGCCGTCTACAACGGTAAACGACTTTTCAAGAGCTACCGGCGTTTGATACATCGACGCGGACAGCGGTGCCGTCGCCGCGTTTTCGTGACAGCCGACGCAACCGGTCTTTTCGCCCGATTGCACGAGCGTTCCGGAGCGCATGGATTGTATCATCCTGCCGTCCTCCGAAATCAGCTGGAAATACACAAACGCGTCCTGCGGCACTTCGAAATACGCGCTTCCGTCCTCATAAACTGGAGCATCGCCGAGCACGCGCTTGACTTCGAAACTGTGCCAGTTGACGGCGGGGAACTCCTGACCCTGAGCCACCCAGTCGGCAGAAGGCGTGTAATACAGCTTCGGAACGCTCTCGATCACGCGGATATATGCCACCGAACCGCGCTCGACGCCTTTCATGTGTGTTCCCTTATAAACGTCCTGCACAAAGAAAGTACCTGCGTCGTCGTTGTAATTGCGACGCTCCGAAACGATGAAGCTCTCGTTATCGGCAGCCTCAAGGAGCCGCACATCGTAAGCGCCGAGCGGGCTGTCGTCTTCGTAAAGCAAGACTTCGAATCCCTGCGCGTTGACGAGATATATCCCTGTTTTTTCGCTGCCCGGCGAAATCTGCCGGCTGACTAAAAACGTATTTTCATCGAGCGGGTACGGATCCTCGTATTTCAGCGACAGTCCCGTTGTCGCGTCGATGTCGAGGCCGTCGCCCGGCTCTCCTATGCGCACTTTGAGAGATGACGGGATCGTCATGACGACCGCATCCCTACCGTCGGTCGCCGTCGAGCGGTCGATGACTATAATTCCGCCCCACGGCCTGTCATGGGTTGATGAGAGCGTTGCGATGACTTTATTCGTTCCCGGTATCTGCTGCGCGTCGATGTATGCGCCGGTCGGCGTGTTGTTGCCGTAATATGTATTCTGTAGAGTGCCGTCGGGGTTTACAGTCCAGATACCCTGCGCGCTGCCGAAATCGCGGTCGACATACTCCCAGCGGTCATACAGGATTCGTCCGTCGCTCATCACATCGGTCGGGCGCTCGAATAAAGTCGAGTTCGTTATTTTAATTATATTCGCGCCGTCCGCATCCATGCGGTATATGTTTGCAGAGATGTGGCGGTTGCACATGACGTATTTCGCCGAGCGTGTGGATGAAAAAACGATCCTGCCGTTCGGCAGATACAGCGGGTCCATGTCGTCGACGTCGCTCATGCTTGTGAGCTGCTTTGTTACGGTTATCTCTTTGCCCTCAAGCGTGCTTTCATAGATATGATAGCTGTCGCCGGCGTCCGCGCGGAACGAATACAAAAGACGGCTGCCGTCAGATGAAACTTCGAGGTCGCGGTAAACGCCCGTGACGGACGCCGCGAGTGTCGTCACTTCGCCTGTCGCTGTCTGAAGCAGCTTAATCGCACCGCCCGGAGAGAACGTACCGATGTTGTATTCGCCTGCGTATGACGGAAACATCGTGTGCGTATTGTGGTGGTCTCCCTTATACTGATTGCGCGTCACAAACACGAGCTGTTTGCCGTAAAGCGCCGGATGCGAGAGGGCGATCTTCGAATACAGTTCCGATATATCCGCGCCGAGCCGTTCGTATTCGGTCAGATTGTCCGCGACATCCACATTCGCAAGCTTGTTCCAACGCGTTTCAAGTTCGCCGATCGTGGATTCGTACCCGCTTTTGTCATAGCTGCCGGGAAAATTCTTTTCATAAGAGGCGATTATTTCACGCATCTCGCCGAACACATCCGATGTGTATCCCGTCGCCTTTTTTAATGCGGATGCACCGGTTACGGCGCGCTGATCTTCGCATATCTTGCCGACGGTGCGTATTTCGTCGACCGATATAAAGCCCCAGCTCGACGTAGTGCTATCCACAATGTCGATATATACGCGCTCGCCTTCGGTGTAATTGCCGCCCAGGTCTATGGAGACATCGACAAAGGGATGACCCGAGCCGCTCGGGTTTGACGCCTGACCGAGAATTTTTCCGTCAGACACGCGCACTACGGCTACATAGTTGCTGGCTCCGCCGGCTATTTTCAGCGTCACTACGGGGTCGTATATAAGATAATCCGGCGACATTATATGTCCCGTAAAGCTTTCGTCATAATCGGTCTGGTTGTCGAAAAAAACGGTGCAGAGGTAGTGCTTGCCGTGCTTGTTCATCGGAGTGACGCCGTCGTTCCTGTCTGTATCGCGGTCCAGTACCAGCCTTATCGAACCCCAGTCATCCTCCGAGTAAAACGGCTCAAGAACGCCGTCCTCGAAGCTCCAGACAATTTCGCCGTAGCCGTTGTCGGCCGCGAAGGAAGCCGTGGCCGTTATAACAACCGTCAGCAGTATAAAAACCGCGGCGTAAACGAGCAGATTTTTTTGTGTGTTATTCATTTCGATCCCCTCAAATTTTGCGCCGGAAAGATTATGATGCGTATTATGAGTAAACATGAGGCGAGTTTGCGTTCATCATGTTTACAAAGAAGAATGTTGTAATCACGCCGGTAAAACCGAGTGTTATAAAGACGCGCGTGAATTTTTTCATATACGGATTCTTTTCAAAGTGAAGCGCGCAGGCATAGCAAAGCCATGTGAACAGCGACCAGCACTCCTTGATGTCCCAGCTCCAGTAAGCGCCCCACACTTCATTTGCCCATATCGCGCCGAGAAAAAGACCCGCCGTCATGAACGGAAACAAGACGCGGACACATGCGACTCCGCTTTTATGTAATGACTTATCAATAAATGACGCGACGATGACCGCTAAAGCTACTGCCGCGAAAGAGTAGGCTATCATATAGCATATAACATGCGGTATGAAAAATGGAGACTGCAGAGCCGGAGGAAAATGCCAAACCGAGCCGGTGTTCATCGCTGTGACGCCGACGGATACGATAGCCGACCCCGCCGCGAAAAACGGAGCGATATCGATCTTTTCGGCAAATATCATATAGAGGTGCGCCGCGCCGAAACAGAGCGCAAGAAAAACGAGCACCTGATACATTGAAACGAAGGGAGCATACCCGTTTTTGATGAAATTGAGCGCAACGACGGATGCCGAAAGCGATGAGCCGATCGTCCAAAAGAGCGGATACAAAAAAGAAGCCGATTTTTTTCGCTTTGAAAATATCGAAAGAACGCACGCGGCGACGTATAAAACGGCGGCACTTCCCGTAAGTATGCGGAGATATACGGCATTCATACGGCTGCCTCTTTCTCTTCGCGCTTTATGCTCCTCGGAGCCTGCGGCAACAGGCACATAGCACAAGCACCTGCGATGACGAATACACATCCTGCGGTCGTGATAAATTCGGCGAGATCGCGCTTAAACAACAGCGTCACCGACTCGCTGCCGCTGCCGTCGGAATAGCTCATAAGGTAAATCTTCCATCCGTTGCAGCGAACCGTGTGATTAACCCGCAGATTTGCTTCTTTCGGCACAGCACCGTCTTCGCCTATGCTCAATACGGCGTTGTACTCGCGGTCGAGACCGGTATCTTTGTATTTTTCGACGGTGAACGATACGACGGACACGGAAAAACCGAAGTCGGTAACAGAGCCGTCGTCACGCATGATTTCGGTGTAGTATACACCGTCACCCACGGGAACGGCCGCCGTAGCTTTTTCGCCCGCGATAATGAAGACAAAGCTGCCGCCTATGAAGCATAAAAGACCCATATGGAGCAGCGCGAAGCCTATCCTGTAAGATATGCTGCGTCCCGCGCCGCGGTAAAGGGACAGGCAGACCGCCTGTAACAACGAAAATACGATGACACCGGAAATCGCCGCCATGCGCAGCAGGATTCCCGCAGATGCAATGGCGGCGATTACAAGAGATACCAGTGTCAAAGCAAAGAGCAGCATGTAGGAAACCGTATAGAATTTTTTCATTTTATAGTATGAGCGGCACCGTATTTATCTGTGCCGAAAAGTGGATTTGAATCGCTTTACCTTTTCTTTCTGCCGAGAATTATTCCGGTTCCGGATGCCAGCATTACGGCCGCGATGATGCCGATTGCGTCGAATGTCTGAGGTGCGGCAGTCACGACGGGAGCGGTTTCGGCCACCTCAACGGGAGCGGCGGGTTCGGCGGCGGGTTCNNTGCTCTGATGTTGTCGACGGAAATGAATCCCCATCCGCCGGTCGTGCCGTCGACGATCTTCACATAAACGGCTTCGCCTTCGGTGTAATTGTCGCCGAGATCGATTTCAACTTCCTGGAACGGATGGCCGGAGAGCAGCGGATTAAACATGGATGCGAGCTCTTCGCCGTCAGATGCGCGGCAGACCGCTACGTAGTTCTGCGGGCCTCCGCCTCCTATTAAAACATTTACGACAGGGTTATAGATATAAAATGTCGGGGAATTGATGCTGCCCATGGGCGCTTCATCATAATCTTCGCCGTTTTCAAAGAAAACCGTGCACAGGAAATATGTACCGTCCTTGTCCATAGGCGTCACGCCGTCGTTGCGGTCAGTGTCGCGGCTCTGTATCAGCGAAACTTCACCCCAGTCGGCATCGGTCGTGAATGGTTCAAGCGTGCCTTCTTCAAAGCTCCACTTGATTTCATGCGGATCAACCGCGCTCGCCGCCAGCACAAGCAAACCGGCTATGAGCATTACTGCAAGAACGGATGCGAGTAGTTTTTTCATAGTTTTCTCCTTAAAAATAAATTTTTAATATCGGATAATCATTAAAAACAATGTTATTGACTGAGAAGAATTCAGCTGTCAAGGGTCATGTATATTTCCTTGAGAGAATCGTAGTATTTTGTAGCGATTTTCTGCTTGGCGTTATAGTATGACGAGAATGAGTTCATACGCGCGCTTAACAGCGTCCAGAGTATATATGAGAAACCCTTGTCGTTTGCATGTGCAAAAGCGTATTCAATAACAACGCCTTCGGTGAGAATATCGAGCATCTCTATAGAGTCTTTGTCGCGCGTCATTTTTCCCTTGAGCGTGTCGTCGTATACTGCTTCGCGTACAAGCTTGTTGCCGTAATATGCAAGTGTCTCTGTCACAAGACCGACATATTCGTAATCGTCTTCACCGACCGAAACGGGTACTCCCAGAAAGTAGTTGTCGCCGCGGACTGTGGTAAAGTAATTTTTCTGCGCTTCATCGTATTTAGGGAAGGGAAGAACTCCGAACTCGTCTTCCATCGTCCTCAACTGGTTGACATCGTTGAGAAAACCGGAGTAGAACACAAGTCTGCCTTCTACGAAAGTATCGCGGAGAAGGTTCTCTTCAGCATGCTCGCCTACAAGCACCGAGGAGTTTTCAAAACACAGACTGTAAATGCGCGATAAAATATTGTTGAATTTATCGGTGTTGATGTTTATTACCGGCCATCCGTCGCTGTCGCGCGCCATGATGAGGCAGTCGAAAGCCGTGCGGTAAACGCCGGATACGGGAATCGACTGACCGAGTCCGTACAGATCTTTGAAATCCATTACACTGTCGCCGTTGACATCCACGCTGATACCTGATATGAGTGTTTCGAGGGCATC
>DBRA01000025.1:10889-12489 GCA_002305445.1 Clostridiales bacterium UBA1380
AGGTCGCCGTATGCCATGTAAAGTTTGTTATTGAGCGTAAGCTCTTTGACCGTATTGCGGTTCCACCACGGCTTCTCGAAGTCGATATACTCGAAATTATACAGATTCTGCACAAGGCCGGGTAAAACAAACGACGAAGCGAATCCCGAAGTTCCGCCCGTCACGATCTGATACGCGTTATCGCCGGATTGGACGGATGCGCTCACGTTTGCCGCGGAAACATCGAGAACTTCAATGTTAATGTTGAATTTCTCTCCGGTCTGCAACATCTGATAGTAAACGGCGTCGTTTATCGTTTCGCCGGTCAGCTCCTCGGGAGAAAGATTATATGAAGCCGGCGCTCCGATTGTGAAAACGGCTCCGTTGAAATCCGTGCTGGGCAGAGACTCGATGTATTCTGTTTCAACGACAGTCTCGCTTTGAGTTGCATTCGAGCTTTCGTCAAGTTGCAAATCGGATTCTTTGCTGCTTGCCGAACATGCGACTGTCGACGCAACTGTCAGCAGAGCGATCATAATAGAAAAAAACCGTTTCATCGTTACACCTCATGATTGATTTAACGTGTACGTACACGATAATAATACATCGTTTTCAATACAAATGCAATAGGCAAATACAAATTGTGCCAAGTGTTTGATAACAAAAAACACATATATAATTTGTTGAAAATAAATAAAAAGCCGGGGCGGGAAAAGCATCCCGCTCCGCTGATAAAAACAATGTCGAATTAACTATATCGTATTGCCCTTTATAATAGTATAGCTGCATATTACGTCATTTTTCGCGTCTTTGTCAAGGCATAGGTTCAGCGCGCAGTTGCCGATCATATCGTAGTCGTAAGCGACGGTAGAAAGGTCGGGGTACAGCGCAATAATGGTGCGGAGCCGGTCAAAACCCATGACCCCCGCCTTCAGGTTCGCCTCGCGCAGAAGGCTGAGCGTCTGTATCGTATATGCGTCGCTCGAGCAAATGACTGCCGGAACACTATCTGAAGAACTGATCGCCGAGAACAGCTTTTTGTCATAATCCTTAAATCTGTCTATAATAATAATCTCGGCGTCCGATGCGGCCGTTGCATCGATAAATCCTTTGTAACGCAGACCCTGCGCGCCGATATTTTGATATTCCCCTTTTTCAAGGACGGGCGAGAGGTAAATCACCCGTTTGTAGTTTCGGCTTAATACATAAGTTGTCGCATCGTACATCGCCGCCCTGTCGTCGATGCCGACATAACGCACGCCCTCCGAGCGGTTGCCGACCGCTACCACCGATATGCCCCGCGCCATGACAGATGCGTAATACTCAGGATTGTCAAGCACAGAGCATACGATTATACCCGAAACGTTCATCGAAATCAGGCGTTCAACGCAGCTGCATTCCGTTTCTTTGTTATAATCCGACAGCATGATGACGGTAGTGTATCCGGCTTCCCGCGCCGCCGATTCGATGCCTGTGAGCAGCTCGGAGAAGTATTCGTTGCGCAGATTGAAAATAATTACACCGATGAGCTTGCTGCTGCCACTTGTCAGAGCAACCGCGTTCTGATCTTTGATAAAACCGTGTTCGCGCGCTGCTTCGAGAATGCGGGCGCGCGTCTGCT
>DBRA01000066.1:0-382 GCA_002305445.1 Clostridiales bacterium UBA1380
TGTCTGTTTGTGCTTCATCATCTTGCGTTTTTAATATATATAATATGTAAGTTTTTGTGTTGTTTTATCAGTTATATTATAAATATTTGATTGATATATATTGACAGCGGAGGTATGTTTTGCTATAATATGTCCAATCCATGATATTTTTATATCATGGGAATTAATTCGGAGGTAATGATATGAGAAAAGTCCTGGCAATCCTTCTATCATTGATTATCGCTTCGGCTATGTCCGTTGCGGTTTTCGCGAACACGCTCTCCGTCGACTATGACCTTCCGGCTGTGACCAACGGCGTGAACCTCGTAGACGCCGGCGGAACTCTCATCGGCAACGAAACCGGTTGGGACAACACCGAAGCATCCGGACGCGCCTCTGCCTT
>DBRA01000066.1:419-10904 GCA_002305445.1 Clostridiales bacterium UBA1380
ATTATGCCGCGTTCCGGCTTCCTTGACAGATTCGCCGGCGCTCTCGTTCAGGGCTCCAACGACGGCGAAAACTGGACCACCATTTTCGAGAACTTCCTCGCTGCCGAAGAGGAGTACACTTTCCTCGCTTTCACGCCCGACAATCCCGGCGATGCTGAATGGACAGCCCAGACNNGACCAACCACGGCGACGTAGCCGAAGTCGAGCTCTACGGCGTTCCCGCCGACGGCGCTGCCGCTCCCGCAGCAACAGAGACCGAAGCTCTTGCCGAGACCGAGGCTCCCGCTGCTGAGACCGAAGCTCCCGCGGTCGAGACTGCCGCCCCCGTCAAGACAGCTCCCGCTACAGGCGACATCATCGCCATCGTTGCCGTCGTAGCCGTCGTGGCTCTCGGCGCGACAGTCGTTCTCCGCAAGAAAGCCCGTTAAACATTAATAAGCCAGGAAGGGCGCAGAAACGCCCTTCCTTTTTTTGTATTTTTATATATGCCTTAACAAATATTATGATACATTATAATAATATTTTATTCACATCGTAATTATGCTGTATTGATTTTTATATCAACTTTATTCCACAATTATTGACACGAAATACATTGTTTGTTATAATATTAACACGCCATGATGATATATCGTCATGGTAATTATTTTGGAGGTAAAAAAATGAAAAAAGTCCTGGCAACCCTTATTTCATTAGTCATCGTATCAGTCATGCCCGTCGCAGTATTTGCGAACACACTGTCCGTTGAATACGACCTTCCTGCCGTCACCAACGGTGTAAACCTTGTTGATGCCGGCGGCACCCTCATCGGTAATGAAGAAGGTTGGGGCGGCAACGCCGCTGCCGGCCGCGACGCCGCTTTCGACGGCGACGAGACCACGTTCTTCGACCCGCTCGGAGTCGGCGACGGTTATTGCGGCGTCCAGATGGACAAGCCGTACATACTGACCGAGATCCGCATTATGCCGCGTTCCGGTCAGCTTCCCCGCTTCGCCGGCGCTCTCGTTCAGGGCTCCAACGACGGTGAGAACTGGACCACGATCCTTGAGAACTTCCTCGCTGCCGAAGAAGAATACACCTTCTACGCCTTCACTCCCGACAACGCCGGTGATGCTGAATGGACTGCTCAGACCGAAGGCTACACCATGTTCCGTTACTTCAACGAGACCAACCACGGCGACGTAGCCGAGGTCGAGCTCTACGGCGTTCCCGCCGACGGTTCCACCGCTCCTGTAGTTACCGAGACCACTGAGACCGAAGCTCCCGCTACCGAGACCACCGAGACCGTTGAGACTCCCGTTGTGACCGCTCCCGCTACCGGCGACATCATCGCCATCGTAGCTGTCGTAGCCGTCGCTTCTCTCGGTGCGACCGCCGTTCTCCGCAAGAAAGACAACTGAAATTTTAAATAAAAAAGGACGCATAATGCGTCCTTTTTCATTTTACTATATCTTTCGCATAGGCTTTAATAATATTGCCATTATACCGCGTTTTTTATTATAGTATTGATTTTTTGTGTTTTTTATTAACATTGGGTTAATTCTTGTTGACAACTATTACACTGTTTGTTATAATATTAACAATCCATGATTATTAGTTGTCATGGTAATTAACTCGGAGGTAAAGATATGAAAAAAGTCCTGGCGATCCTTCTTTCCCTGGTCATCGCTTCGGCTATGTCCGTCGCGGTATTCGCGAACACGCTCTCCGTCGATTATGATCTTCCTGCCGTTACCAACGGCGTGAACCTCGTCGACGCCGGCGGCACCCTCATCGGTAATGAAGAAGGTTGGGGCGGCAACGCCGCTGCCGGCCGCGACGCCGCGTTTGACGGCGACGAAACCACGTTCTTTGACCCGCTCGGAGTCGGCGACGGTTATGCGGGTGTCCAGATGGACAAACCGTACATACTGACCGAGATCCGCATTATGCCGCGTTCCGGCTTCCTTGACAGATTCGCCGGCTCTCTCATCCAGGGCTCCAATGACGGCGAAAACTGGACCACTATCCTTGAGAACTTCCTCGCGGCTGAGGAAGAGTACGCCTTCCTCGCCTTCACGCCTGATAAAACCGGCGATTCTGAATGGACGAAGCAGACCGAAGGCTACACCATGTTCCGTTACTTCAACGAGACCAACCACGGCGACGTAGCCGAGGTCGAGCTCTATGGTGTTCCCGCCGACGGTTCCGCCGCGACTACCGGTCCGGTGCCGTATGACGACGCCGACTCCGCTGCCGCCGCTATCGGCTCCGCTACACTCATATCTCATTATGCCGAGTTTATCGAAGGTTCCAGCGGTAACAACAACGAAGGCCCGGAGATGCTCTGGGACGACGACGTTACCACCAAGTTCTGCACAAGCGCATTCCCGCTCTACTCCATAATTAAGCTTGACACCCCGTGCGCCATCAACGGCATCGTTATGGCGACCGCCAACGACAACTCGTCGTATAACGGCCGTAGCCCCGACGGTTGGGTAATCTCCGGCTCCAATGACGGTGTCAACTGGACGCCTCTCGTATCCGGCGATTCCGACTTCTTCGAAGAAGAAGACTTCACTTATTATGCCAAGGCTATAGCTCCCACCGCCGCTTATCTGTACTATCAGTTCGAAGCCGAAGGCGCCGCTTCCGGATGCTTCCAGGTATCCGAAGTCGTGCTCTGCGGCCAGGTAGGCGAATTCGCCGCTGCCTCGACCACTACCGCGACCGCTGAGACCGAAGCTCCCGCTGTCGATACTACTACTACGACCAGCTCTCCCGCCACCGGCGACATCATCGCTGTCGTCGCTGTCGCAGCTACTGTTTCGCTCGGCGCCGCTGTCGTGCTCCGCAAAAAAGACAACTGATTATATAATCAGATAAAAACGAAGAAAAAGGACGCTTGATGCGTCCTTTTTCTTCGCCTTCAATTTGCTTTTAGGCGTCTGCTTTGCTGTGTCGTATGTTTTGCTGCTTCTATACCGTTAATCTGCCGTTTTCAGACATATGGTGATTTCGGACGGAGCGTCAGACGACGATATATTTCGAAAGACCGGCGGGGTCGATCGAGCGGGGCGGAACGTGGTATTTTTTCGCAATCGACCAGACCGTATCGGTTTTTTCCGGATAGAAGACCCTGATAGATGAGTTTTTATCAAACGGTTCCTCCGGGACGAGCGTCGCCGACTCGAGGATGTTTTTACGGTCACTCATCATAACAAGCACCGCTACATTCAGCTCGCCCTTGAACGTCATCGTTTTGTCCTGCGCGCGCGCGGACGGGTCGGTGACCGAGCAGGCGCAGCGCCACATCATATTATCGCCGGCGGCATCGGGAGCTATATCAAAGACATAGCGGAACGGCACGTCGCAGTCCTCCGATGCGATGCCCTGGTCGTTGCGTGTTATCATCTTAACGGTGCATACGCCGGTCAGCGCCGCTTTGCCGTCGGACAGGCGCTCAAGCTTCTCTCCGCGCACCTCCGGCACGATGAAGAGCACCTCTGCCTCGCCGCCCTGTCTCGATACCGTCTCGGAGAGTGAGACCGAACCCGATGTGCAGCGCGCAAGCGACCACATGTCGACGTTTTTGTACGTGCAGTCGCAGCGCATCGCGGTCGAGAACATGTCGGCGGTCATGTTTGCCGTATGGTTGCCCGCAGAGATCGCTTCGAGGTTGTATATGACTTCGAATGTCACAGGGCCGCCGTCCGCTTTCACGGACGACAGCGAGCACGCGCCCCATGCGGCGCACTCGTCCCTGTCGGTCGTTCCGGGAACGTTTATTTCCTCCGCTATCGGAATCCGCACTTCGGCCGTGAAGAGCTCGTTTTCGCCCTCTGTGCCGTCCTCCGGATTCTGCCTGAACAGTCCGCGCACCACGATTTCGCCGCGCGCCCTGACGGAATCAGCGGACACCTTCGATTCGCGTATCGCAAGCGCCGCGTCCAGAACGACGGGAGATGCACCCTTCCCTTCGTCGAACTGCGCTCCGTTGAAGGAGCCGGACGCATGCAGCTCTTTTTCCTCACCGGTACGAATGTGAGCGGTCCTGCCTGTTGTGATATACCTCTCGATCGTGATGTCGTCCGACGGGCCGCGCGAGCCGCCCACTTTTTCCGAAATGTTGTTTTCGCCGAGCGCGATGACCCTCGTGCGCAGCCTTGTCTTCATCGCAAGGCGGCGTGGCGCGACCGCGCGGCACGAGCAGCTCTCGACGTGTGTATCCGCGATCGCGGACACAGGCAGCGCCGTTAAGCCGGCGTTTGACGAATACTCCGATGTCAGCGTCGCGCCGCACAAGCTGCCGTCGTCCGATATGTACGAAACGTTGTATACGATATCGCCGCCGAACTCGACGGTGCAGCTCCCTTCCCCGCGCCCCTCGCCGATGAAGCGTCCGGTCGGCGAGATGTGCGGCGTAACAGAGACGATCTTTCTTATCTCGGGCATGTAATCCGGCAGAATAAAGTCGCCGGGGCAGTCATGCTGAACGTTTCCGTCGTGTATGACGGAACAGAGACGAACATCCTCCGGCGCAAGAGGCGACGTCCCGATTTCCTGCTGTTTCATATATGCATCCTCCGCAAGTATTACTCGTCGGGATAAATATACGCACGACGAAACGCATATATGACAAGCAATCCCCGCTGGTACCGCCGGAAAACATAAAAAAAGCGCGCACGTAAAGGTGCGCGCTTTTTCGGCCGGAGCCTTTTCAGGGGCACTAAGATTCGAACTCAGGACACGTGGTTTTGGAGACCACTGCTCTACCAGCTGAGCTATACCCCTTTATGGCGGGACTCTTGCCCCACCGGAACAATATTATAGCATAAGCTTTATTATTTTGCAATACCGAATTTTGATTTTTTTAAGTTTATTGCGTTGTTTTCGGCAAGTGCATATCAATATTTTACAATCGCCTTAATTGTATAAACATTTTTATACAATTGTATAATATATATTCAAAAAGTTTTATACGACTGTAAAAGAATGGCATGTTTTACATTGGCAATATTTACAGCTGTAAAAATCGCACAAGATATGTTACCATAAGTATGCGGATGATCGTTTAAATGAAAGGAGCATCAATGAAAAAGATACTGATTTTAATTTTAACAGCAATACTTCTTGCTGTGCCGGCTTATGCCGCGACCGGCGTCGTGGCGACACAGAATACTAATTTAAATGTGCGTTCGCAGCCGTCCGCTTCATCTCCGGTAATCGCATCGTTCAAAAAAGGCGAGATGGTGGAGCTCATCTCAAAAAGCAACGGCTGGTGGAAGGTCAAGCTATGGGACGGTTACGGTTACTGCTCCGCTTCGTACATAAACGAAATTGATCCATCAACATACGGCGCTAAAACGCTCAATGTCCCGAACTACAAACAGTACGACTCCCGCTGGGCTTCTGTACGCCTCGGCACGCAGGGCGGAACGATCCGTACGATCGGCTGCACGGCGACAGGCCTTGCCATGCTTGAATCCGTGCGCACCGGAACCACCGTAACGCCCGCCAACATCGCTTACACGTTCTCTTTCACCGCGGGCGGCGCCGTTTACTGGCCCGATCGCTATATGCGCACATCTCCGACGAATTATCTTGCGTTCATCGCGGCGCGCCTCAACGAAGGCAAGCCGGTTATCGTACACGGCCAGACCGCGGGCGGCTCTACTCACTGGGTAGTCGTCAAGTCGTATAACGGCAACGGATTAACGACGGCGAACTTCGGAATAAACGACCCTGCGTCAGCAACGCGCACAACTCTCGCAAGCTTCTTTGCCGCGTACCCGTACTTCGTGAAGCTTGCTTATTACGCGTGGTAATCATCCGACATGCATCGCGCTCACATGCCGATGTGCCCGACTTATAAAGAAAATCACGATCACCGCTTTTTTCTGACAGCGAAACCGAGTTTGCCGATCCGGCGGCCGAGGGCATAATAAGCGCCGTGAGCAAACGCGAGCAGTCCCGCCTTTTCAAGGCGCAGCCTGCCCGATTCGTCGATCAGAGAATCGTCCACGCGGACAGCTACGATGTCGGCGACGAACATATCGTGGCTGCCCATCCCGACGACGTCGGTCACGCGGCACTCTATGCACACGGGGCACTCTGTGACGGACGGACAGCTGATAACAGCGCACTTGTCGCGGGTCAATCCGGACTTTACAAACTTGTCGACTTTTGCACCGGTATACACCCCGCATCTGTCGACCGCGCGTGCAAGCGCAGCCGTCGGCAGGTTGATGCAGAACTCGCGCGTACTTTCTATAAGCGAATGCGAATATCTTTCGGGCCTGACGCTTATATATGTCTTTGGCGGCTTTGTTGCGAGCATTCCGGTCCACGCGACGGTCAGAACGTTGCCGTCTCCGTCACCGCATGTCACAAGCGTCGGAGGAACGGGAGCGAGCAGCGCCCCGCCCTGCCATGTAATCTTTCCCATAAAATACCTTCTTATTAATTATTTATATAATATCCCGAATGATAATATATATATTTAATGATATTCATAAGCTGAATATATATCCGCCGCTGATATAACTCTATTGACATTTTATCGCTTGTTTGTTTATATTTTTTATCGCTTGTGCCATTTATAATTCGTAATCGACTCGAACTGTTGGCACATATGACAATAACGCGCGATTGGTGCATATTGACATGTCAATAAAGAGCGATATAATTATATCATAACCGAATTGTGTTAGATATATCATATCTAAAACATGCGGTAAATATTTTCGGAGGGTATTTATGAGGAAAATCATTGCGCTATTCCTAACGGCCATACTCTCTCTCGGTGCGGCAGCCTTAGTCGCCGCATACGAACCGCCGCCGGATCTCGGCAACATCAGATTCGATGTCCAGAAAGCCGCCGCTGACATCAAGCTCGACGGCAAGATAAGCGAAGGCGAGGGGTACAAGATCGATATCCAGCCGGGCTGGATGTCATACGGCACAGGAAACGACGCCGAACTCCTCGATATCGCCAAAAGGCTTCCGTTCGAGCTGTACATGTCCTGGAACGACACCGGCCTCTACATAGGAACGGTCGTCACATACGAGAAGTTCGTAAACGAAGCGAGCGCAACAATGGGCGACCCCCTCTGGAGATCCTGCTATATGCAGTACGGTCTGTCCGAAGCCGATTCCACCGGCAACCTCTGCCTTGAGATAGGCATAGGCATGAATTCATCGGGCGAGCAGTACGCTTTCAGGTGGGTCGACTACGCGAGCAGCGGCGTCGATCCCGTCGAAGGAGAAGACTTCAAGATCTCTAACGACGGTCTGACGTACACCTACGAATACTTCGCGCCGTTTGACTACTTCACGTTTGACACCATCAAGGAAGGCAGCACGGTCGGCGTATGCATAGTCTGGGGTTCCGGATACGGCACCGACGAGACCTACATCCACACTCAGCTCGCGGCCGGTGTGTCAAACGGCAAGGATGCCGGCAACTTCGCCCAGGTGACGCTCGTCGCCGCAAAGCCCGCAGAGACTGCCCCTCCCGAGACCGAAGCTCCCGAAACGCAGGCTCCGGAGACGGCTGCCGTCGAGACCCCCTCCGCGCAAACCCAGGCTCCTGCAACATACGACGCCTTGATAATCACGGTTTTAGCAGCCGTCGCAGCATCGGGCGCAGCGATAATCGTCAAGAAGAAGTAATATCGTAAAATAAAAGAAGGACGGATTTTATCCGTTCTTCTTTTTATACGCAAACGAAGAGCTGTATGTGCCCATGCACTCATTTTTTGCTGCCAGAACTTTTAGTCCAGCTTGATCCTGTTGAGCGTGTTGTCGTTCTGATTATCGAACACGCCGCGCAGCGAATACTGCATGAACAGCACGTCGGTGATGCCGTGCTCGGCGATGAAGTCGTTGTAGTTGCCGATCTCATGTATGCGGCGGTAGTCGAAGATATACGTTTCGTCGAACGCGGACGCGAGCAGCTCCGATATGCCGCGCGAGTACGAATCGCCGAGCACAAGAAGCACGCGGCCAGTCGAATTGGACGGATACTTCAGATACTGCGCGTACGGGTAGAAGTTGACGTAGTGGTCGGCGCCGAGATCCTTTGAAAACTTACCGCTTAAGTACCTTTTCATCACCGTCTCGAAGTTGTACGGGTTATTCGCGACAAGCTCATGCTCGGGCAGGTCGTAGTCGTAGAAGAAAAAGCTGTCCGTGTATTCGTAGTACCCGCTCGTTCGCGCGAACGTGCCGTAGTACTCAGCGCCTTCGACGTCGTATCGAACGCCGAGCGGGCGCGGCTCCGCGACGGACGGGCTGTCGGCGCGTATCATGTTCACGATGTCGCAGTAAGCTTCGTACATGCCGTATGCGTTCCAGTGATGGTCGGTCAGAAACAGCTTGTTTACGCTGTCGTCGAGCGAGTCGATTTTAAGCCGGTCGGTTTTTATCCGCGGGTCGAGCAGCGAGAAGAACTCGTCGACAAGCGGCTTCGTTGACGGCTCGCCCGGCACGACGTCCTCAAACGCTTCGCAGTCCTGGAAGCGCGAGCACATGTAGAAGTAGACGTTTACGTCCGTGTTTGCGGCGGCGATGGCGTTCACCTGCTCCGCCGTGCGGCGCATCCGCTTCGTATATGTGTCGACGCCGGTGTTGAACGCGCTCGTCAGGAGCCCTACCTTTGAGCCGTCGGAGCGCACCGCGTCGATCGCGTATATATTGATGCCCTCTCCGAGGCTTCTGACGAAGTGGCATTCGCTCGACACGATGTGCGGCTCGCCGGGCGTGTCCGCAGGCACTTCGGCAGAATCGTTCGACGCTTCTAAAACGTCGGTCGAATCGACGGCGTCTGTTTCAACCGGTTCTGCGGATACCGGCTTCGCGGCCGCCGACGCCAGCTTTGACAGCATGTCGTTCCACGGCCGGTTGAAGTTTGACTGCGATGTCTGATATGCGGTGACGATGTAGGCGTATCCGGGCAGGTAGTTCGTATACGTGTCGGCGATGTCCGCCTTCGCAAGCTCGATAAAGTCGAGCACGGGGTTCTCGTATTCCTTCTCTTTTTCGATGATGTTGCCGAGCTCCGGCAGCTTGAACAGCCCGGCGCGCTCGAGCAGTTTTATCGCCGGCGACGAAATCGCAAACAGGGTCAGCACCGACGCTATCGTTATGATAAATATTTTACTTCTCATAATATCAGAATCTGAAATAGATAAACGGGTTGTATGCGCCGACCGCGAGCGACAGCACGCTCGCCGCGAGCGCGACTACGGCGCACACGTCCGACGCGACAAGCGAAATCGAAACGGCGATGCTTTTTCTTTTTACGACGGCCGGTACGGTCGATGCCGCATCCGGCGTCTTTGTTGTTTCTTGCGCGGCGGCTCGCATCTTCGATTTAATCGCGGGCCATACGGGAGCGGCAAGTACGCAGCCGACGGCGAAAGTTATCACGAACACGAGGTCGACGCGGCATGTCTGCAGCAGTATAGGCAGCGACGCTCCGCCGTTCCCGTAAGCGCCGAACATCGCGCCGAGTATCTGCCGCGCCTGCCCCAGCGTCTCGGCGCGGAACAGCACCCAGCCGAATACGGCGCATGCGAGCGCATAGACGTTGCGCACGACCGGCACTTTTTCGATATACCGGCCCCACAGCAGCTTCTCGCCGATAAGGATAGCGCCGTAGTACACGCCCCACAGAACGAAGTTCCAGTCCGCGCCGTGCCACAGGCCGGTAAGCGACCAAACGACCGCCATATTGAACGCCCAGCGCCGTCTGGAGCAGCGGTTGCCGCCGAGAGGGATATAGACGTAGTCGCGGAAAAACGTCGAAAGAGATATGTGCCAGCGTCGCCAGAAGTCGGTGACCGACGCGGCGATATAGGGATAGTCGAAGTTTTCAAGGTAGTGGAATCCCATCATGCGCCCCATGCCTATCGCCATATCGGAGTAACCGGAGAAGTCGTAATATATCTGAAGCGTATAGGACAGAATCGCGATCCACGCGCCGAGCGTGCCGTATTCGGACGGACCGCGTGACAGCAGACTGTCGACCGCCTGCGCCATCACGTTCGCGATCAGCGTCTTCTTCGCGAGGCCGGCGATAAAGCGGCGCAGTCCTTCCGCCACATCGTCCAATGTTTCGACGCGGTTTTCAAGCTCGTCAGCGACGGTTCTGTAGCGTACGATCGGCCCCGCGATCAGCTGCGGGAATGCGGAAAGGTACGCGCCGAGCGTCAGGATGTTCGGCTGAACCTCCGTGTCGCGGCGGTACACGTCGATCACATACGAGAGAATCTGGAATGTGTAGAAGCTGATGCCGATCGGCAGCGTCAGCTGCGGGACGGTAAGCTCGACGCCGGGAAGCATATTGACGGTCGACACGAAGAAGCCGGCGTATTTGTACACACCGATGAGCGCGAGGTTAACCGCCGTATCGATAACGAGAAAAAGCCGGGCTTTATCACGATAGCGATCGATCAGCAGCGCAAATGCCCAGTTGAGCGTGAGCGAAAACAGCATCAAAAA
>DBRA01000049.1:0-14653 GCA_002305445.1 Clostridiales bacterium UBA1380
CCGCGCGGAGCAGTGCGCGCGATAAGGAACCTTCGCGAAGACGTCAACGTCATCCGCGACCGCGACCCCGCGGCGAAGAGCACAGCGGAGGTGCTGCTGCTGTATTCGGGGCTGCACGCCGTGATCGCATACCGCGCGGCGCACAAGATATACGAATCCGGCCACCCGTTCGCGGCGCGCGCGTTATCGCAGGCGGCGCGGTTTCTGACCGGCGTCGAGATACATCCGGCGGCGAAGATCGGGCGGCGGCTGTTCATAGACCACGGCTCGGGCGTCGTTATCGGCGAGACCGCCGAGATCGGCGACGACTGCACGATTTATCAGGGCGCGACGCTCGGCGGTACGGGCAAGGAGACGGGCAAGCGCCATCCCACGCTCGGCAACGGCGTAATGATCGGCGCGGGCGCGAAGCTGCTCGGCGGCTTTAAGGTCGGCGACGGCGCGAAGATAGCGGCCGGAGCCGTTGTGCTGTCCGAGGTTCCGCCGAATTCGACGGCGGTCGGCATACCCGCGCGCGTCGTGCGTCAGGCGGGCCAGAAGCGCGAAGAGCACGTCGGCCACCCCTGCCCCGACCTCGATCAGACGCACATCCCCGACCCCGTCGCGCGCGAGCTGTGCGCGATACGGCTGCGCCTTGAGAAGCTCGAGCACGCTGCCGGCGGCGGTGCCGCCGGTTGCACCGGAGGCAGCGACAAGACAAATTCGGACGCAGGAGAGGGCGGTTTTAATTCGACGGCAGGCNNCACGCGCCTGCGGCAATGCCGATACCGGCAACGCCGATGAGGGCGCAGATTCCACAGCAGACACCGAAGAGGAAAACGCATGAAAAAAATAACCGCGGCGGCACTTGCGGCACTGCTTATCGCAGTGTCGCTCGTGTCCTGCTCGCTTTCGCTCGTGCCGCTGACGTATGTAAGCGAGGACGGCACGCTCGTCAACAAAAAGCTCGGGCTGTCCTATGCGGCCGCGCCCGGCTGCTTCGAAGCGGCTGCCTTCGGCGACGAATACGCCGCGATGAAGGGCAGCAAGATGACGCTCTGCTCCATTCCCGGACTCGACGCATCGGAGTGGCTCGTCGAAAACGCGCCGAACGGCGCGCCGACCGTGTTCGTATCGACGGCCCTGACGATACCGACCCTCGCCGAGTTCGAGCCGGACAGGCTCTACATCTGCTACGACAACGAGACGATCCTCGCTATCAACACGATTGACGACGCGGCGCTTATAAACAAGGTCGCCGACGCGTTTATGACGCGCCCCGACGCCGACTACCCGCTCGCGGGCAGCCTGATCGTGCGCTCGCTCAAGTTCTCGTCGTCCAAGTTCCCGGGGCTTTACTACTCGATCACATACGCCGTCTTCCCGGAGGGCATCTTCCTGTACGACCGTTCGAGCGGCCGCTGCGTCGACGGCTCGGGGCTGCTCGAGGATTATATAAGCGTCGATAACTGACTGTGCGACGATATTCACAAATCGGAGGCGATGATTTGGACGTTATGACCATAAATTCCACCGCACCCGAAACGGCAGAAACCGCCGGCAGCGACCGCGAGCGGCTGATATTGTTCGTCTGCACCGGCAACACATGCCGCTCGCCGATGGCCGCGGCCATATTCAACGACCTTGAGTCGAAGCGCGCCGCGGCAAAACGCGGCTCTAACGGCGGGGGTGTGCGGTACCGCGCGGAATCCGCGGGCATCGCGGCGGCGAACGGCGCGCCGTACAGCGAAAACGCTGTCGCGGTGATGGCGGAGCGCGGCATCGCGCTTGTCGGAACAGCGCGCCGCATGACGCGCGCTCTCGCCGGCGAAGCCGACGAGATCGTCGCGATGACCGCGGGGCACGTGATGCGGCTGATGCTCGACTATCCCGAAGCGGCGACGAAGGTACGCGCGCTCGAGCCGGAGATATCCGACCCGTTCGGCGGCGGCGTCGACGAATACCGGCGCTGCGCCGCGGAGCTCGAAGCGGCGATCCGCGCGATGTATTTCAAGACGGACGCGACGGATGAACGATAAATCAGAGCCGCAGCACGATGCCGGACGCGACGGCGCATCCGGCGCCGGAGACGTGTTTATGCTTTTGACGTCCGGCTTTCTGCCGGACACGTTCGAGCGCGCCGCGCAGATAGAGTGCGAATGCTTCTCCGACCCGTGGTCGCGCCGCTCGCTCGAGAGCTTCGCCGCCGGCGGACCGTACGCGTTCGTCGCCGCTTACGCTCCGCCTTCGCCGGCGGCGGATAAGCCCGAACTGATCGGCTACGCCTGCGTCTGCGTCGCCGCCGAGTTCGGGGAGCTGTGCAACATCGCCGTCGCACCCGGCCGCCGCCGCTCCGGCGTCGGCAGGACGATCTTGTCGCGCGCGCTCGACGTCTGCGCGTCGATGGGCGCGCTCCGCGTCGAGCTCGAGGTGCGCGAATCTAACACGGCAGCGCGCGCGTTGTACGAATCGGCGGGCTTCGCCGTCGTCGGGCGCCGCCTGCGCTACTACCGCCGGCCGACCGAGGACGCCGTTCTCATGGAAAAGACGCTCGACGCATATCCCGACCGCATATGAAAAGGTGATTATCTACAGCATGACCGAAGAAAACATAAATCCGTCGTCGCAGCGGCGCGCGCTCATACTCGGAATCGAATCCTCGTGCGATGAGACGGCCGCGGCGGTGCTCGACATGCCCGCGGGACGCGTGCTGTCGTCCGTCGTCGCGTCGCAGACCGACATTCATGCGCTGTACGGCGGCGTCGTGCCCGAAATCGCGAGCCGCGCGCACGTCGAGGCGATATCGAACGTGACGTACGGCGCGCTGCGCGAAGCGGGCGTGACGCTGCGCGACCTCGACGCTGTCGCCGTGACGGCGCATCCGGGACTGATAGGCGCGCTGCTCGTCGGCGTCGGCTTCGCGAAGTCGCTGGCGTTCGCAAACAATTTGCCGCTCGTCGCGGTCGACCACATCCGAGCGCACGCCGCCGCGTCGTACCTGACGCCGGAGCGGCCGGAGCCGCCGTTCGTCGCGCTCGTCGTGTCCGGCGGGCACACGACGCTGTTCGACGCGACCTCACGAACCGAATACGCCGTGCTCGGACGCTCGCGCGACGACTCCGCGGGCGAGGCGTTCGACAAGGTCGGCCGCCTGCTCGGCCTGCCGTACCCGTGCGGCGCCGCGATGGACGCGCTCGCCGCCGAAGGCAAGCGATTGAACGCGGCTGCGCGGGATGCTGACGGCGCAACAGCTGTGCCTTCGGGCACAGCATCGCCAGAGACGGTGGAAAAAACATCGGTGAAAATAGCATCACCGTCAACTATACCGCATTTCCACAGCTCCGCGATCGACGACGATTCGCTCGATTTCTCGTTCTCGGGGCTAAAAACAGCCGCCGTCAACTACCTCAACACGCTTTCGCAGCGCGGCGAGGCTCCGGATAAACCGCGTTTTGCCGCGGCGTTCACCGACGCCGTCGTCGACGGCCTTGTCAGGCGGTTCGCCGACGCGCTCGACCGCACCGGACGGCGCACCGCCGTCCTCGCCGGAGGCGTCGCCGCGAACAGCCATCTGCGCGCCGCCGCCAAAGCGATATGCGACGCGCGCGGCGTCGCGCTGTGCATGGCAGAACCGCGCTACTGCGGCGACAACGCCGCGATGATCGCCGCGCAGGGCTACTTCGAGCTCGTCGCCGGCAACACCGCCGGCTGGTCGCTCAACGCACGGGCGGACTGAAGCGCGCCCGATATACAATGACGCAGAAGCTTTGCCGAACCGCTTTAATCCTGCATAAAACAAAAACACACCTTCTTTGCGAAGGTGTGTTTTATCATTATACGGTTGTTATATAAGCTTGATCAGAGCCATCTCGGCAGCGTCGCCGCGGCGCGGACCGAGCTTGTATATAGCGGTGTAACCGCCGTTGCGGTCGGCATACTTCGGGCCGATCTCGTCGAAAAGCTTCTTGGCGACGTCCTCTTTCGTGATGTACGCGAGGGCGGCGCGATAGTTGGCAAGCGTGTTCGTCTTGCCGAGCGTTATCATTTTTTCGGCGATGCAGCGGACATCCTTAGCGCGAGTGAGCGTGGTTTCGATGGAGCCGTTCTCGAGGAGATAGGTGACCATGCCGCGCATCATCGCTTTTCTGTGGTCGCTGGTTCTGCCGAGTTTTCTTGTTCCGGGCATTTTATTTTATTTATTGCCTCCATATTACGTTGGATTGCCGCGCGGCGCGCAGCGGGGCAAAGTACGGCTGTGCCGGTCTGACCGGCCTTCTCGGGGCAGGGGATTGTGTCTCAAACAAAGCTTGAGACANNCCCCGGGTGCCGGCAGCGCACTGCCTGCGGTCAGTCCTCGGACTTCTTCAGGTCGAGGCCGAGTGAGTGCAGTTTGAATATAACTTCTTCGAGCGACTTCTTGCCGAGGTTGCGCACCTTGATCATGTCTTCCTCGGTGCGGTTCACAAGATCCTCGACAGTGTCGATGCCGGCGCGCTTCAGGCAGTTGAAGCTGCGCACCGACATGTCAAGCTCCTCAATGGTCATCTCAAGAACTTTTTCCTTGATGGTTTCTTCTCGTTCAACCATGATCTCGACGTCCTTCGCTTTGTCGGACAGGTCGACGAACAGGTTAAGATGCTCGTTGAGTATCTTGGCGCCGTAAGAAATTGCCTCTTTGGCAGTCATTGTTCCGTTGGTTGTTACTTCAAGGGTAAGCTTGTCGAGGTCGGTGATGTTTGCGACGCGCGTGTCCTCGACAGTGTAGTTGACGTTGTAGACAGGCGTGAAGATGGAGTCCGTATAGATAATGCCGATGGGTGCGGCGGCGCCGGATGCGAGATGCATTTGCTTGTTCTTCTCCTGGCTGACGTAGCCGCGGCCGTGCTCAAAAGTAAGTTCCATACGGAACCGCACATTGTCGCCGATAGTCGCTATGTGCAGATCGGGGTTCAGGATCTCGATGTCGGAATCGGCCTTGATGTCGCCCGCGGTGACTTCGCCGGCGGTCATGGACTCGAGAACGACGGTCTTGGGCCCGTCGCAGTGCAGCTTCGCGACAATGCCTTTAACATTGATGACGATTTCGGTGACGTCTTCCTTGACGCCGGTGATTGTGGATATCTCATGCAAAACACCGTCGATCTTGATCGAGGTGACAGCGACGCCCGGCAGAGAGCTGAGCAATACGCGGCGCAGAGAGTTTCCGAGGGTTACGCCGTAGCCGCGTTCGAGCGGTTCGACGATGAACTTACCGCTTGAGCCATCCTCGCTTATACTCGAGGGAGTGATGTTCGGCTTCTCTATCTCTATCATGTAATAACCCTCCAAATAATCTGTATCATACCGTTACGAGGCGGTGCGCCGGCTGAAACGGTACGGCAAAAGGTAAAAGCATGTTTTTTCCTTTTTTAATGCCTGTGTGCGCAACATGCGGACAACAAAATTCCGGTAACGGCCCGCGCGGTGCGCCGGAGTTTTGTTATTACTTCGAATAAAGCTCGATGATAAGCTGTTCCTCGAACGGGAAGTCAATATCTTCACGGGTCGGAAGAGCAACAACCTTAGCGATCGCGTTCGTGCGGTCCACTTCAAGCCACTTCGGGGACAGGCGGTTCGGCATATCTTCGATAAGAGCCTTGATCTTTTCGTTCTTGCGGGAAAGCTCGTATACGGAGACGACGTCGCCGGCACGGACGATGATGGAAGGGATGTCGGCTTTCTTGCCGTTGAGACGGAAATGACCGTGGGTTACGAGCTGGCGGGCTTCCTTGCGGGACGACGCCATGCCCATGCGGTAGACGACGTTGTCAAGACGGCGTTCGAGCAGGGAGAGAAGGTTCTCGCCCGCGATGCCTTCCTGTTTGTCGGCTGCGAAATAGTAGTTCTTAAACTGGCGTTCCTGTACGCCGTAGTATCTCTTGGCTTTCTGCTTCTCGCGGAGCTGAACGCCGTATTCGCTGACCTTGGAGCGGTTCGCGCCGTGCTGACCGGGTACCGTCGCGCGGCGGGAAATAGCGCACTTATCGGACAGGCAGCGGTCTCCCTTGAGGAACAGCTTGACGCCTTCTCTGCGGCAGAGCTTGCAGGAAGGTTCCGTATATCTTGCCATGTTTCTTTTATTTTTCCTCCTGACTTACGTTTGGGACGCGCGCGATTAAACGCGGCGGCGCTTGGGCGGACGGCAGCCGTTGTGCGGAACGGGCGTTACGTCCTTGATGAGGGTGATGTCGAGACCTGCGCCCTGAAGCGCGCGGATCGCGGATTCACGTCCGGAACCGGGGCCCTTGACATAAACCTCAACGGTCTTCATGCCGTGTTCCATAGCGGCTTTCGCAGCGGTCTCGGACGCTACCTGAGCGGCGTACGGCGTGGATTTACGGCTTCCCTTGAAGCCGAGCTCGCCGGCGGACGCCCACGATATGGCGTTGCCCTGAACGTCTGTTATGGTGACTATGGTGTTGTTGAAGGTGGCGCGGATATGAGCGGCGCCCTTTTCGATATTCTTGCGGTCGCGGCGCTTTTTGATGACCTTTTTGCCTGCGGTCGCGTTAGCAGCCTTTGCCATTATCGGTACGCTCCTTTATTTCTTCTTGTTGGCGACGGTCTTCGCCTTGCCCTTGCGGGTGCGGGCGTTCGTTCTTGTACGCTGGCCGCGGACGGGAAGGCCTTTTCTGTGGCGGATGCCGCGGTAGCAGTTGATCTCGGTAAGGCGCTTGATATTAAGCGCGACTTCGCGGCGAAGATCGCCTTCGACGTGATATTCGGTTTCGATGACGTCGCGGAGCTTGGCGATTTCGTCCTCGGTGAGATCCTTGGCGCGCGTATCGGGGTTGACGCCGGTCTTCTCGAGAATCTTCTTCGCGGTCGCCGGCCCGATGCCGTAAATGTAGGTGAGAGCGACTTCAACGCGCTTGGCGTTGGGTATATCGACACCAGCTAAACGTGCCATGCTTTGTTTTTTCACCTCTCTGGTTATTGATAGCCGCACTGAGTGCGGCGCGATGTGTTCCGCCCGCCGCTATCGATGCGAGGGGCGCGCCTCTGCCGATTTAGGCCGGGGCGTTCGTGCGCGCGCTTGCGCGCGGACACGGGATAATAACTATTTTTACCTGACTTCTGAGACTGTAATCAACCCTGGCGCTGCTTGTGCTTCGGGTTCTCGCAGATCACCATCACGTTGCCGTGGCGCTTGATGATCTTGCACTTTTCACAGATCTTTTTTACGGAAGGTTTTACTTTCATTTATATCTTCCTTTCTACGCAGCCCGCTTCCGCGCCCTGCGCCGCTCTTATTTGGAACGCCAGGTTATGCGGCCCTTGCCGAGGTCGTAGACGCTGACCTCGACCGTGACCCTGTCGCCCGGCAGTATCTTGATGTTGTTTATACGGAGCTTGCCGGATATGTGTGCCACGATGATGTGGTCGTTTTGCAGCTTAACCCGGAACGTGGCGTTCGGCAGCGCCTCTACCACTACTCCCTCAAATGCCATGACATCGTCTTTGGGCAGAATGATCCCTCCTCACGGAATTATGTTTATGAAGTCTTATTTTCGGTTGCGTTTCTGCCTGCCGCGACGGCAGCCTCCTCCGCGAACGGGAGCAGCAGCTCCCGCAGGCGGCGGTTCGTCATACCGCGCGACAGTTCTGCAGCAAGTTCGGGCGTACCGGGGCGAAGCACCCTCAGGTGCGCCAGATTTTTGCGTTTGGGACGCTCAAGCGGTCTCGTTTTCCCGTCGGCTATCAAAACCTCGGGGCGGGCGGCGTTGTCGCATATGCCGACGATCATCATGGCGCGTCCGTAGCCGCGCCCCGCCGTCGGAACGACGACAGAGCCTTGACAAATGTCCGGCGGCTTGCTCGTCATATCTTCGTCAAAAGAACGATGCCGTTCTCGGTGAACGCGACTGTGTGCTCGTAATGCGCGCTCAGGCTGCCGTCTTCGGTCCTGACCGTCCACTTGTTGTCTGTCACGTACACGGCGGAGGAGCCCATGTTCACCATCGGTTCGATGGCTATCGTCAGCCCGCGGCACAGGCGGAACCCGCGCCCCGGCGTCCCGTAGTTGGGGACGTCCGGCTGTTCGTGCAGCGCGCGGCCTACGCCGTGTCCCACGAACATGCGGACCACGCTGTACCCCTTCGCCTTAACGCAGGCCTCTATCGCGTGGCCTACGTCTCCGAGGCGGGCGCCTTCGGCTTCCGCAGCCTTCAGGCCTTCGTAAAAGCTCGCGCGCGTCGTGTCGATCAGCGACTGAGCTTCGGCGCTGATCCGTCCGACCGGGAAGGTGTTCGCGCTGTCGCCGTTGTAGCCCTTGATGCAGGCTCCGACGTCGATCTTGACGATGTCGCCCTCTTCGAGGATCCGGTCCGCGGCGGGAATGCCGTGGATGACTTCGTCGTTGACGCTGATGCAGGCGCTGGCGGGGAAGCCGCCGTAGCCGAGAAAGGACGGGCGCGCGCCCGAGGATTCGATGTGACGGCGGATGATGTCGTCGAGATGCTTTGTGCTGATGCCGGGGCGCACGGCTTCGCCCGCTTTCGCCAGAGCTTCGCCGGTGATGCGCCCCGCGAGACGCATGAGGTCGATCTGTTCCGAATTTTTAAGCACTATCATAATTTAATTGCCGGGGCTCCGGATCAATCCCCGAGCGCCGCGAGCGTGAGAGCTGTGGTGTCGGCCACCTGCTCCTGCCCTTCGACGACTCTGAGAATGCCCTTTTTGCCGTAGTAGTCTTTAAGCGGCTCCGTCTGCTTGTGGTAGACGGACAGTCGTTCTAAAACGACCTCCGGAGCGTCGTCACGGCGGACCGACAGCTCCGAACCGCATTTATCGCATATATTCTCCCGCGCGGGAGGGTTGTACTCGATGTGGTATGACGCGCCGCACTTCGCGCAGACGCGCCTGCCGCCCATTCTCGCAGCGATGCGGTCGTCGTCCACCTCGATCGATACGACGCGTGTGATCTCCACGCCCATGTCGTCGAGCGCGACGGCCTGCGGTATTGTGCGCGGGAATCCGTCGAGTATGAATCCGGCGGCGCAATCGGGCTCGGAGAGACGCTCCTTGATGATGCCGATGACCACGCTGTCCGGGACGAGCTCGCCGCGTTCGGTATAAGCCTTTGCGGCGAGGCCCATCTCGGTGCCGGCGGCTATCGCGGCGCGGATGATCGCGCCCGTCGATATGACCGGTATACCGAATTTTTCTGATATTATTTCCGACTGGGTTCCTTTGCCGGCGCCGGGAGCGCCGAGAAGGATGAGCCGGAGAGGTTTCACGTTGCCCTGCATCTTATTCAAGGAAGCCCTTGTAGTGGCGCATTGTCATCTGAGCTTCGATCTCGCGCGCTGTCTCGAGGACGACGCCGACCACGATTATGATCGACGAGCCGGAGAACGCGATCTCGCCCATCGCACCGCCCGAGATCGCGTTGACGATGATCGGGATCGCTGCGATGACGCCGAGGAAGACGGCGCCGATGAGGGTTACGCGGTTGAGGATCTTCGTGATATATTCTGCGGTCGGCTTGCCGGGGCGGATGCCGGGGACGAAGCCGCCGTTGTTCTTAAGGTTGTTCGCAACCTCGATGGGGTTGAACGAGATGGCTACGTAGAAGTACGCGAACGCGATGATGAGTACGAAGAAGATGATCGCGTAAACCCACGACGAGGACGAGAACACACTGAGGAATCCGGCCCAGAAGCTTCCTTCCTTCGGCGTCTTGAAGAACAGCGCGATGGTCGCCGGGATGGAAAGGATGCTGTTCGCGAAGATGATCGGCATAACGCCGGTCATGTTCAGCTTGAGCGGCAGGTTGGACGACTGGCCGCCGTACATCTTGCGGCCGACGACCTTCTTCGCATACTGAATCGGTATGCGGCGCTCGGAGTCGGACATGAAGACGATGAAGGTGATGATCGCGAGCGCGATGACGATGGTCAGGATGCCGACGACGATGCCGACCGGCAGGCTGGTCTTTCCGTCCGCGTTCGTGAAGCCCTTCGTGAAGTAGGTGATGAGCGTCGAGAAAAGCGTGCCGCCGCGGCTAACGATGTTCGCAAAGAGGATCAGCGAGATGCCGTTGCCGATGCCGCTCTCCTCGATCTTCTCGGAGAGCCACATGACGAGCGCGGATCCGGCGCAGTATGCGGCGATGATGACGACGGCGGCGAAGATGCCGTTGTCGTTTAAGAAGCCGTTATTGCGGAGGAACATATAGTAGCCGTAGCTCGTGATCAGCGCGAGGCCGACCGTGACGTAACGGGTGATCTGCGTGATCTTCTTCTTGCCCTCCTCGCCTTCCTTGGAGAGACGCTCAAGAGCGGGGATCGCTATGGTGAGCAGCTGCATGACGATGCTGGATGTGATATACGGGTTGATACCGAGCGCAAACAGCGTCGCCTGTGCGAAGGCGTTGCCCGAGAGGATGTTGATATACTGTAAAATCGACCCGGCCGCCTGCGTTGTGAAGTAGTTCAGAACGTTCGCGTTGACGTACGGCATGGGGATCGAAGCGCCGATGCGGTACAGGATTATAATGAAGAGCGAGAAGAGCATTTTATACCGCAGGTCTTTGATCTTCCAGGCGTTTCTCAGGGTCTGGAACACCTTACTTCACCTCGGTCTTTCCCCCGGCCGCCTCAATCTTTTCTTTCGCGGTCGCGGAAAAGACTGCAGCTTCCACGGTGAGTTTCTTGGTGAGCTCGCCGTCGCCTAAGACTTTGAGACCGTCTTTCGGCGCGCGGACTATCTTCCTTGCAAGCAGGTCTTCAAGCGTGACGGTGTCTCCGTCATTGTATACGTTGAGCGCGCCGACGTTGACGATGGCGTACTCGGTCGCGAATTTGTTGTGGAAGCCGCGTTTGGGCAGCTTTCTGTAAAGCGGGAGCTGGCCGCCTTCAAAGCCCGGACGGACGCCGCCGCCGGAGCGGGCGTTCTGGCCCTTGTGGCCCTTGCCCGCGGTTTTGCCGTTGCCGGATCCGGGGCCTCTGCCCTTGCGGAATGCGGCTCTTGCGGAACCGGGAGCGGGTGATAATTCGTAAAGTTTCATTCTTCGATTCCTCCTGTCGTCAGTCAGCTTTACCGACACTGACAAGATGGGCGAGAACTTTGAGCTTGCCCGCGAGAACGGCGTCGTCCTCTAAGACAACGGCGTCCCCGATCTTGCGGAAGCCGAGCGAGGCGGCAGTCGCCTTCTGGTTCGGCTTGGCGGCGATAAGGCTTTTTATGAGGGTTACCTTGACTTTAGCCATTGTTAGCCTCCTTGCCGAGGACGCGGCTGACGGAAACTCCTCTCGTCTTGGCGACCTCTTCGGCCGTGCGGAGCTGGCGCAGACCCTCGAACGTAGCCTTGACGACGTTGCCGGGGTTGTTGGAGCGCAGGCTCTTCGCGCGGATGTTCTTTATACCCGCGAGCTCGAGGACGGCGCGGGCCGTCTTACCGGCGATGATACCGGTACCGGGCATGGCCGGCTTGAGCAGAACGGAGCCGGAGCCGTACTGGCCCAGGACCTCGTGCGGGATCGTGGTGCCCATTAAGGACACGGTTATCATATTCTTCTTCGCGTCCGCGATGGCCTTGTTGATGGCCTCCGGAATCTCAGCGGACTTGCCGAGACCGTAGCCGACGTGGCCGTTCTCGTCGCCGACGACCATGATCACGGCGAAGCGGGAAACGCGGCCGCCCTTGACGGTCTTAGATACGCGGCGGGTGTATACGTGCTTTTCCTTGAGGTCAAGCGTCGCCGCGTCGATTTTCTCTGCCATATTAGTTATTTCTCCCTGATATTGAATATAGGATGCCGCGCCGGATGCGTTCGTTTAACGCGCTCCCGATGCGATACCGCGCCGGGGCGGCGCGACAGTGTACAAACCGGAGAATCGTTGCCCTTGTCTGATCCCGCCGCGGACGATAAGTCGCGCGGCGCGTAAATCAGAACTTCAGGCCGCCCTCGCGGGCGCCTGCGGCAAGCTCCGATACACGGCCATGGTAGATATAGCCGCCGCGGTCGAAGACCACGTTTTCGATGCCGGCTGCGACAGCACGCTGTGCGATCGTAGCGCCGACCTTCTTTGCAGCGGCCTTGTTAGAACCGAGACCCTCAAAGCCGGCTTCCACGGTGGACGCGGAGACAAGCGTCACGCCCTTGACGTCGTCGATGATCTGGGCGTAGATATGCGCGTTGGAGCGATAAACCGCGAGGCGCGGACGCTCGGCCGTACCGCTTATCTTGTTGCGGACACGGAAGTGTCTTTTACGGCGCGCGATGTTTGAATCTTTTCTCGAAACCATATCGTTCTCGTCTCCTTTCCTTTATTTCGCCTTGCCGGCCTTACCGGCCTTGCGGCGGATCTTTTCGTTCGCGTACTTGACGCCCTTGCCCAGGTACGGCTCCGGCGGACGCTTGGAGCGTATCTGCGCCGCGATCTCGCCGACGCGCTGCTTGTCAGCGCCCTTGACGATGATCGTGTTCGGGGTCGGTACGTCAAAGGTTATGCCGTCTTTTTCCTCGAACGAGATGGTGTGCGAGTAGCCGAGGTTGAGTACGAGCGTTTTGCCCTGCTTCGTTGCGCGGTAGCCGACGCCGTTGATCTCGAGCGTCTTGGAAAAGCCGGTCTTGACGCCTTCGACCATGTTGTTGATGAGAGCGCGGGTCATGCCGTGCAGCGCGCGCGTTTTGTTTTCGTCATCCGGGCGGACGACGGTCAGGATACCCTTATCCTGCTTTATCTCCATGATGGCGGGCAGGTCCTGCGTCAGGGTGCCGAGCGGCCCCTTGACCGTGACGGTGTTACCGTCAGAGACCTTTACCTCGACGCCAGCCGGGATGGTTATAGGTTCTCTTCCGATTCTCGACATTTCATTCTCCTCCTTTTCCTTACCAGACAAAGGCGAGAATCTCGCCGCCGACATTCTCGCGGCGAGCGAGCTTATCGGTCATAATGCCCTTGGAAGTGGATACGATGGCTATACCGAGTCCGTTCATGACCTTCGGCATATCTTCGGCGCCTGCGTAGATACGAAGGCCCGGTTTGGATACGCGGCGAAGGCCGCTGATCACTCTGGACTTTCCGGGGCCGTATTTGAGAGTTACGCGGATGATGCCCTGTTTGCCGTCTTCGATGATCTGAACGCCCTTGATATAGCCCTCGGCGAGGAGTATATCGGCGATGGCCTTCTTCATGTTCGAGGCGGGGATGTCCACGGTCTCGTGCTTTGCGGTGTTTGCGTTGCGGATGCGCGTGAGCATATCCGCTATAACGTCCGACATCTGCATTTTGTGTCTCTCCTTATGCAAGTTTCGTTTATTCTTGCCGCTTGCGCCTTTTGTTCGGCTCAAGCCGCGAACCGGGGGTTAATGCATTACAGATCTGCCGCCCATGCAGCCGCTGAAGTACCGTTCGGCGTCCGTCGGGCGAGTCGATGTTCGCAGCCGCCTGAATATAACCCTGATGGACTCTTTAGGACGCGCCCTGCGGCGCTGTCCGGCGATACCTTTAAAAGGCGGCAAACCTTTTATTGCATTCCTACCGGCAAGTGGAGCGTATTTTTACCAGCTGGCCTTGCGAACGCCCGGGATCTCGCCTTTGTACGCGAGGTTGCGGAAGCAGATGCGGCAGATGCCGTATTTGCGCAGATATCCGTGCGGGCGGCCGCAGATCTTGCAGCGGTTGTAGCGGCGAGTAGAGAATTTCGGTTCTCTCTGCTGCTTAAGGATCATTGATGTTTTAGCCATATCGTCTTTGTCCTCGCTTTACTTCGCAAAGGGCGCGCCCATCAGCGTGAGCAGCTCTTTGGCTTCTTCGTCCGTCTTCGCCGTGGTGACGAAGGCGATGTCCATGCCGCGGATCTTTTCGACCTTGTCGTATTCTATCTCGGGGAAGATCAGCTGCTCCTTCAGACCGAGGGAGTAGTTGCCTCTGCCGTCGAATGCGTCGGGATTGATTCCCTTGAAGTCGCGGACGCGCGGCAGCGCGAAGTTGAAGAGGCGATCCATGAACTCGTACATTCTGTCCCCGCGGAGCGTAACCTTAACGCCTATCTTCATGCCCTCGCGGAGCTTGAAGTTAGCGACGGACTTCTTCGCATATGTCGGAACAGGCTTCTGGCCGGTGATGAGGCCGACTTCATCGATGACGCTGTCGATCACCTTGGTGTTTTCCTTGGCGTCGCCGCAGCCGACGTTGACAACGATCTTATCGAAGCGCGGGATCTCCATCACGGAGCCGTATGCGAACTTCTTCATAAGGGCGGGAGCGACTTCGTTCTTATATAAATCTTTAAGTCTAGGCATTTATCGTTCCCTCCTTACAGCGCAGCGCCGCACTTGGCGCAGACGCGGACTTTCTTGTCGCCGTCCATTTTGATCTTGGAGCGGACGCCCTTGCCGCACTTGGAGCAGTAGAGCTGTACCTTCGACGCGTAAATGGCGCCCTCGACCTCGTGGATGCCGCCTTCCTCGCCCTGACGGCGCGGCTTGACGTGCTTATGCACGATGTTGACCTTCTCGACGATGACCTTGCCTTCTTCGGGGCTGACCTCGAGCACTTTGCCCTTCTTGCCCTTGTCGTTGCCGGAGATGACGATAACGGTATCGTCGCGGCGGACGTGCAGTTTCTTTATCATTTCGCCCGTCCTCCTTTACAGTACTTCCGGAGCGAGCGAAAGGATCTT
>DBRA01000049.1:14673-17696 GCA_002305445.1 Clostridiales bacterium UBA1380
AACTTGATGTAGCTGCCGTCCTCGCGGCGAAGGGCCTTGCGCGTGCGGACGATAACCGCGCGGACGACGTCGCCCTTCTTGACCATGCCGCCCGGGGCGGCCTTTTTAACGGACGCGACAACGACGTCGCCGATTCCGGCGTAGCGTCTTCCGGTGCCGCCCAGCACTCTGATGCACATCAGCTCTTTGGCGCCCGTGTTGTCCGCGACCTTCATAAATGACTGTTGCTGTATCATTTAATTTGGGTTCTCCTCTTAGTTTAGGATGTCGCATGCTCTTTGACATGCGCTCTTTTCGGTCGCTGCCCGGTTATTTCGCTTTCTCGATGATCTCGGTGACTCTCCAGCGCACTGTCTTGGACAGCGGGCGCGTCTCCATGATCTCGACCTTGTCGCCGATGCCGCATTCGTTCTTCTCGTCGCGGGCGTGCAGCTTTGTGGTGCGGCGGAGTATCTTGCCGTACACAGAGTGCTTTACGTTGTCCTCAATGGCGACGACGACGGTCTTATCCATCTTGTTGCTGACTACGCGGCCGACTCTCGTTTTGCGCAGATTGCGCGCTTCGTTTTCCATCTATCTGTTCCTCCTCACGCGTTGCGCTTTTCGCGGATGACGGTCATCACTCTCGCGATGTCCTTCTTTACGGCCGCTATGCGATGGGGGTTGTCGAGCTGGTTGATCGCGTGCTGGAAGCGAAGGTTGAAGAGCTCCGCCTTTAGCTCGCCGAGCTTTCCTTCGAGCTCTTCCGTGTTCAGTTTCTTAAGTTCCGTTGCTTTCACGGTCAGCCCTCCGTTTCTTCTGTCTTTGCAAGGTCTTCGCGCTGCACGAATTTCGTCTTAATCGGGAGCTTGTGACCTGCCAGACGCATCGCTTCCTTTGCGTCCTCTACCGATACGCCGTCCATTTCGAACAGCACTCTGCCCGGCTTAACGACCGCCACCCAGTATTCGGGGCTGCCCTTACCGGAACCCATTCGGGTCTCGGCCGGCTTTTCGGTCACGGGTTTATCCGGGAATATCTTTATCCAGACCTGACCGCCGCGCTTGACGTAGCGCGTCATGGCGATACGGGCCGCTTCTATCTGCGCTCCGGTGATCCATGCCGGCTCGAGGGCCACAAGGCCGTAGGTGCCGTTCGTCACCTTGTTTCCGCGTTGGGCTTTGCCCTTCATGCGGCCGCGCTGTACGCGTCTGTATTTACTTCTCTTGGGCATTAACATGGGATTATTCGAACCTCCTTACGCGTTCTCGCCGTTATCCGCCGGCGCCGCCTCAGCAGCGGGTGCGGTCGCGGCAGGCGCGGGCTTCGGCGCGGGTCTTGTGTAGCCCTGCGGACGGTTGCCGTTGCCGTACTGCGGAGCGCTTTCGTTCTGGTTGTGGCCGCCGAAGCCGCGGTTTCCGCCGGGACGTCCGCCCTGACGTCCGCCGCCCTGTCCGGGACGTCCGCCTGCGCGGTCGCCGTAGGGCTTGCGGTCGCCGTAGGGTCTGCGATCGGATCTGCGGTCGTCTCTGCGATCTCTCGGCGGTTTCGGAGCGCGGTGATCGAGCGCGCTGCGGCCGGCGGGACGGTTGACCTCGGGGAGTATCTCACCCTTGTAGATCCAGACCTTGACGCCGATTCTGCCGTAGGTTGTTCTCGCTTCCCAGAAGCCGTAGTCGATGTCTGCGCGGATCGTCTGCAGCGGGATGGTTCCCTCATGGTAATGCTCCGTGCGGGCGATCTCGGCGCCGCCGAGGCGTCCGCCGACGCTGATCTTTATACCCTTGGCTCCGAGGCGCATCGTGCGGCCTATCGCCTGCTTCATGGCGCGGCGGAAGCCGATGCGGCGCTCGAGCTGGCTTGCGATCGACTCGGCGACGAGCTGCGCGCACATGTCGACGGGCTTAACCTCGACGACGTTGACGGACACGGACTTGCCGGTCATCTTCTCGAGCTCGACGCGGAGCTTCTCTATCTCTTCGCCGCCGCGTCCGATAACGACGCCCGGCTTCGCGCAGTGGATGAAAACTCTGAGGTTGCCGCTGCCGTCGCGCTCGATCTCGATCTCCGGGACGCCCGCCGCGAACAGCTTCTCCTTCAGATAGGTTCTTACTTTATAGTCGGAGACGAGTATGTCGCCGAAGACTTCGTCGCGGGCGAACCATCTCGAATCCCAGTTCTTGATGACGCCGACGCGAAAGCCGTGCGGATTGACCTTCTGACCCATTACTTCGCCGCCTCCTTACCGTTCTTTTCCTCTTTGCCGTCTGCAACGGCGATGGTGATGTGACTGCATCTCTTGTGGATGATGTTGCCGGAGCCCTTGCCGCCGGGCATTAAGCGGCGGGAGCTGCGTCCGCCGATACCCGGCGTGACGAAGCACTCGCTGACGACGAGGGACTTCTTGTCCATTCCGAAGTTGTTCTCCGCGTTCGCGACGGCGCTGTTGAGCAGCTTGCCGCAGTATTCGGAGGCGGACTTCGGCGTGTTCTTCAGTATACCCGCCGCGGTCTCCACGTCCTTGCCGCGGATCAGGTCAAGTACAATTTTGACCTTACGCGGGGAGATGCGCACGTTGTATAAATACGCTTTTGCCTGCATTGATACCATTTTCCTCCTCGCGCTTATTTGCCGGCGCCGGTGGCCGACGTCTTCGTTCCGGAGTGACCGCGGAACATTCTTGTCGGGGCGAACTCGCCGAGCTTATGGCCTACCATGTCCTCGGTTACATAAACCGGTATATGCTTCCTGCCGTCGTACACTGCGATGGTGTGGCCGACGAACTCGGGGAATATCGTCGATGCGCGGGACCAGGTCTTAAGCACCTTTTTCTCGCCCGCGCTGTTCATGGCGCAGATGCGGTCATACAGCTTCTTTTCCACGAACGGGGGTTTCTTAAGGCTTCTGCTCATTTAATGTCGGCCTCCTCTCTATTTCGCGCCGCGGCGCTTGAATATGAATTTGTCCGTGCGGTTCTTCTTCGCGCGCGTCTTATAGCCGAGCGCGGGTTTGCCCCACGGAGTCAGCGGACCGGGATGACCGAC
>DBRA01000049.1:17809-22977 GCA_002305445.1 Clostridiales bacterium UBA1380
GCGCCGGCGGCGCGGACGAGCTGGCCGCCCTTGCCGGGGTTGAGCTCGATGTTGTGGACGAACGTACCTTCCGGTATCTTCGCGAGCGGCAGGGTGTTGCCGGGCTTGATATCGACGTTCTCGCCGGAGTACAGCACGTCGCCGTCGGTTACGCCGGCGGGAGCTATGATGTAGCTCTTCTTGCCGTTCTCATGCTGCAGAAGCGCGAGGTACGCGGTGCGGTTCGGGTCGTATTCGACGCCGACGACCTTCGTCGGCGCGGTGTCGTCGCGCTTGGTGTCGACGATGCGGAGCTTCAGCTTGTTGCCGCCGCCGCGGTGACGGACCGTGATCTTGCCGTAGCTGTTGCGTCCGGCTCTCTTCTTCTTTATTGTGATGAGCCCCTTTTCGGGAGTGAACTTCGTCAGCTCGTCGAACGAGGGGACGGACATATGCCGTCTCGCAGGGGTTGTGGGTTTATATTTAATAACTGCCATTGTGCTTTATCCTCCCGCTCAGTTCATGCCGTCGAAGAACTCGATGGTCTTGGAGCTCTCGGTGAGCGTGACTATCGCTTTTTTCCACTCGGAGGTATATCCGCTGTGATAGCCGACTCTCTTGGGCTTTCTCTTCATGTTGATCGTGTGCACCGTCTTGACCTTGACTCCGAAGAGCGTTTCGACAGCCGCCGCGATCTCGGGCTTGTTCGAGTCCTTGGCAACCTCGAAGACGTACTTCTTGGCGTTTAACATATCCATCGATTTCTCGGTGATGATCGGGCGAAGGATGATGTCCTGTGCGATTTTCACTGCGCGTACACCTCCTCGATTTTTTCGAGCGCGCCCTTCGCGAACACGATCTTGTCGGCGTTCATGATGTCGTAGACATTTATCGTGTTGTACTGCGTCGTCTTCGCCGTCGGTATGTTGGCGAAGCTGAGCACGGTCTTTTCGTCGTTGTTTTCGAGGACCACGAGCGGCTTCTTCCCGGCGCCGACGGCGGCGAGCATGTTGGCCATGGTCTTCGTCTTGTAGTCGGCCGCGGCAATGGCGTCGACCACGATCATGTTCTGGTTTGCGAGCTTATCCGTCAGCGCGCCGAAGATCGCCGCGCGGCGGAGCTTCTTGTTGAGCTTCATGCGATAGGAACGGGGCTTCGGGCCGAGCGCTATGCCGCCGTGCGTCCACTGGGGAGCGCGCGTGCTGCCCTGACGGGCGCGGCCGGTGCCCTTCTGCTTCCACGGTTTTTTGCCGCCGCCGGAAACCTCGGTGCGGGTCAGCGTGGACTGCGTGCCCTGACGCTGGTTCGCCAGGTACGCACGGACGGCCGCGTGGAGGACCGCGCCGTTCACGTCCGCGGCGAAGACGCGGTCGGACAGCGTCATTTCGCCGACCGGAGCGCCCGCCATGTTGACGACTTTAATTGTAGGCATTCTCTTATTCCTCCCTGCTTATGCTTTCACGCTGTCGCGGATGAACACGATGCCGCCCTTGGCTCCCGGCACCGCACCCTTGACTGCGATGAGGTTCTTTTCCGCGTCGACCTTGACGACGGCGAGGTTGAGGACCGTGACCTGTTCGTTGCCGTACTGTCCGGCCATCTTCTTGTTCTTAAACACGCGCGACGGGCTGGAGTTCGCGCCCATCGAACCGACTTCGCGGTGGACAGGGCCCGTGCCGTGCGTCATCTTGATGATGTGGTGGTTCCATCTCTTTATAACGCCGGTGTAGCCGCGGCCCTTCGTGATGCCCGTTATGTCGACCTTTTCGCCTGCGGCGAAGGTATCGGCAGAGATCACTGACCCGGCGGCGAGACCGTCGATCGAATCGAGACGGAATTCCTTCAGGTGGCGGCGAGGCGTGACGCCCGCCTTCTTGAAGTGTCCGGCGGCGGGTTTATTCGCCTTCTTCTCCTTCATTTCGGTAAAGCCGAGCTGAACGGCGTCGTAGCCGTCGCGCTCCTTCGTTTTTACCTGCGTTACCGCGCAGGGGCCGGCTTCGATCACTGTTACCGGGATAACGGAGCCGTTTTCGGTGAATATCTGGGTCATTCCCAGCTTCTTTCCGATGATGCCTTTTTTCATCTTGCGTCTTCCTTTCTTCGCGCGCCGCAGCAGCGGCCGCGCCCGTAATTGGTTTAACGCGAAAACCGCGTCAAACATTGCGGCTCGCGCGCATCATCGACGGCCGTCGCCGCCGACTGTCGCGAACAGCTTGCCTTTTCCCGATAATTGCGGGAAATTTTTCCGGAATCGCTCCGAAAAAAACAAACTTCGGCTCTGCGCCGAAAGCATGATCGGGCATGCCCGGAACATGCATAACCCGGGGATAGCCCCGGGGAGTCTGATCCGGTCTTCGCCGGAAGGATCACATCTTCAGCTCGATCTCGACGCCGGCGGGAAGCTCGATGCTCATGAGAGCCTCGACGGCCTTCTGCGACGGCTTTATGATCTCGATGAGACGCTTGTGCGTTCTCTGCTCGAACTGCTCGCGGCTGTCCTTGTATTTGTGGACGGCGCGCAGTATCGTGATGATCTCCTTCTCGGTGGGAAGCGGTATGGGTCCGGAGACCGTAGCACCGTTTCTCTTGGCGACGTCGACGACCTTGGCGGCGGCGGCGTCGATCAGGGTGTGATCGTAGCTGCGAAGACGCACGCGGATCTTTTCGTTTACTGCCATTCGGGTTTTGTCCTCCAAAATTTTTCGTTTCTTTTGCGATGCGCGCGTGCCATATATATTTATGGTACGCTTTCCGGAGAACACGGCTCCGGGCGTTTCTTTTTCCCCCGATTAAATTTCCGGTTCACAGTCCGCCGCGCGTCCGCCGCGGATCATGTTCGCCGGAATTCTTCTCGACGGGGCGAGTCAGTCGCCCGAAAGCAGCCTTGTTTATCGTCCGGATCATGTCCGGACGCGGCAACCGTCGGCCGATAAAATCGGCTTTGAACAGTCGCCGTCTCCGCGGAAATTACCGGACGGCGCATAAGCGCGCCCGCAACCTCCCGCTTCCGCGCTCTTTTTGCCGTAAACGCAGACAAATAGAGCCCGTTTTGCACATCAAGCCTTGTAATTGTACCACATCCGCCGACGCATTGCAACAGGTTTTTTATTCCGCACAAAACATTCTCATTCCAATCTTTGTAGAATTTATGCCCATTATTATGTGCAATATGCACAACTGTTGTAATGCGCGCGAATATGTGGTAGAATATTATAAAGCGCACAACAATATATGATATGCCCCGCATATGCGCAGCATATGCGTAAAAAAAAGGAGTCCCCGATGTCTTTTCTGCCCGTAACGCCCGAGGAATGCCCGTCGCCCGATTTCGTGTACGTCTGCGGCGACGCCTATATCGACCACCCGAGCTTCGGCGCGGCGCTGATCGCGCGCGTGCTCGAATCGAAGGAATTTTCGGTCGCGATGCTGCCGCAGCCGGACTGGCGTTCTACCGCCGATTTCCGCCGCTTCGGGCGGCCGCGGCTCGGCTTCCTCGTCAGCGCCGGCAATCTCGACTCGATGGTAGCGCACTATACCGCGGCGCGCCGCCCGCGCTCGTCCGACTACTACACGCCCGGCGGCGCGCCCGGCCGCAGGCCCGACCGCGCCGTCATCGTCTACTGCAACCGCATACGCGAGGCGTACGGCGACGTGCCGATCATAATCGGCGGGCTTGAGGCTTCGCTGCGCCGCTTCGCGCATTACGACTACTGGGACGACGCCGTGCGCCGCTCGATACTCGTCGATTCGCGCGCGGACATACTCTCCTACGGCATGGGCGAGCGCTCGGTCGCTCGCGTCGCGGAGCTGCTCGCGCGCGGCGTGCCCGTCAAAAAGATACGCGACGTGCCGGGCACGGCGTACCTGTGCAGGACGGCGGAAGCGCCGGAGGGCGCGCTGTCGTGCGGCGACTACGACACGCTGAAGCAGGACGGGGCCGCTTACGCGTGCGCGTTCGCGCTCCAGTACCGCGAAAACGACTGCGTCCGCGGCAAAACGCTGACCGAGGGCTACGGCGAGCGGACGCTCGTGTGCCTGCCGCCCTCTCCGCCGCTCGAGCGCGACGAGCTCGACGCGGTCTACGCGCTGCCGTTCGAGCGCGCGCCGCACCCGATGTACGGCGACGACCCGTGCAGCGTTCCGGCGATCGAGGAGGTGCGTTTCTCTATCACGCACAACCGCGGCTGCTTCGGCGGCTGCGCGTTCTGCGCGATCGCGTACCATCAGGGGCGCTCGGTGCGCTCGCGCTCGATAGAGTCGTGCGTGCGCGAAGCCGAAAAAATAGCGGCGCTGCCCGGATTCAAGGGGTATATCCACGACGTTGGCGGCCCGACCGCGAACTTCCGCCACCCGTCGTGCGAAAAGCAGCTCGAGCGCGGCATGTGCGCGCGGCGCTGCCTTGCGCCGAAGCCCTGCCCGCACCTCGACGCGGACCAGTCGGAGTACCTGCAGCTGCTTCGCGCGATAGAGGCCGTGCCGGGCGTGAAGCGCGTGTTCGTGCGCTCCGGCATACGGTACGACTACCTGCTGCTCGACCCCGACAAACGGCGCGGGCTGTTCCGCCACATCGTCGCGCACAACGTTTCCGGTCAGCTCAAGGTCGCGCCGGAGCACATAGCACCGAACGTGCTGCGCGCGATGGGCAAGCCCGGCGCGGACGTGTACGACAAGTTCGCCGAGCTTTATTACAAATTCTGCGACGAATGCGGGCGCGAGCAGTACCTTGTGCCGTATCTGATGTCGTCGCACCCGGGCTGCACGCTCGAGGACGCCGCCGCGCTCGCGGAGTATCTGCGCGCGCACGGCATGAATCCGGAGCAGGTGCAGGACTTCTACCCGACGCCCGGCACGGCCGCGACCGTTATGTACTACACGGGGCTCGACCCGTTCACGATGAAGCGCGTCTACGTCCCGAAGGGCGAGGACAAACGGCTGCAGCGCGCGCTGCTCCAGCCGAACCGCCCAGAGAACCGCGCGCTCGCCGCGAAGGCGCTCGCGCAGGTCGGCGCGAAGCCGTCGGCTGGCGCGGGAACGGAGAGCGGGAGGCTGTCCGGCGCAAAGAATGCGGCGGGAGCGAAGCCGGCTGACGGCAGAACGAGAGCGCCGTCGGCGGGCGGGAAAAGGCCGGGCGCAAGGTCTGCGGGCGCGGATCACCAGCCGCACCGGCGCAAACAGCGCGGGCGCCGCGC
>DBRA01000049.1:22996-25176 GCA_002305445.1 Clostridiales bacterium UBA1380
AAAAAAGACCCCGAACGGGGTCTTTTTTACTATCGAAAGCTAAAATTACTTCAGTTCGACGGTCGCGCCGACGGCGGTGAGCTTTTCCTTCATGGATTCGGCTTCTTCCTTGGAAGCGCCTTCCTTCAGGGTCTTCGGAGCGCCCTCTACGAGGTCCTTCGCTTCCTTCAGGCCGAGACCGGTGAGCTCGCGGACAACCTTGATAACGTCGAGCTTCTTCGCGCCGAAGTTGGCGAGAACGACGTCGAACTCGGTCTTCTCCTCGACGGCGGCGGCGGCGGCGCCGGCGACGGGGCCGGCGACGGCGACGGGAGCGGCGGATACGCCGAACTCCTCTTCAACGGCCTTTACAAGGTCGGCAAGCTCGAGTATGGTGAGCTTTTTGATTTCTTCGATTATGGCAAGAGACTTTTCGGTAGCCATTATTAATTATCCTCCGTTTAATATAATCTGATTTGTTGTATGCCGCAATTACTCGGCGGCGGGAGCTTCTGCCTCGGGCTTGCCTTCTTTGTCGATGATCGCCTGAAGGGCGTACGCAAAGTTGTAAAGCGGAGACTGGATCGAACCCAAGAACTTGGCGATGAGCGTTTCGTAGCTCGGGATGTCGGCGAGGGCTTCGGTGCCCTTCTTGTCGATGTACTTGCCTTCGACGAAGCCGGCGCGGATCTCGAAGTTCTTGATCTTGTCGGCGTATTCGCGGAGAATCTTCGCGGGAACGACCGGATCGTCAAAGCTGATCGCAAGGGCGTTCATTCCCTCGAGCTCGCTCTTGATTTCGCCGTAGCCGGCGGCGTCGCAGGCGCGGCCGATAAGCGAATTCTTGATGACGGTGTATTCGACGCCGGCTTCGCGGAGCTTCTTGCGCAGCTCTGTGTCGTCGGCGACCGTAATGCCTTCGTATTTGACAAGAACGCCCGACTTTGCGCGGCCGATCTTTTCGGTAAGCTCGGCTACGTACGCCTTCTTCTGTTCAAGAATTTTGTTGCTGGGCATTTGGCTTTTTCCTCCTTTTGGGATTTTTCGTAAAGACAGGAGACTATAAAAAAATGTCTTTTTCGGTCGGGCGACCGAAAAAGACATGCGTATACACGTTCTTTAACCGTCTCCTCGGCCGGATTTACACCGCGGAAAGCCGCGGCAACCTGCTGTCTTCGGAATAACACGAGTATTATATCACGCTTGAGAACTTATGTCAACAGTAATTTTCGACTTTTTTAAGCGAGATGCTCGATAACGGTCTTGACGCCGAGCAGTATCAGTATCACGCCGCCGGTAAACTCGGCCGCCGTGCTGCACTTCTTTCCGATCATCGCGCCGAACCGCACGCCGACCGCGGACAGCGTAAACGTCGTAAGCCCGATCAAAAGCGCCGCGCGCGCTATCCCCGCGCCGATGCACGCGAGGCTGACGCCCGCCGCCAGCGCGTCGATAGACGTGGCGACCGCCAGCACGAGCATCTCGCGGAAGCCGAGCGCGCCGGATATGTTCTCCTCGCCGCCGCGCACAGCCTCCCAGATCATCTTGCCGCCGATGAAGGCGAGCAGCGCGAGCGCGATCCAGTGGTCGACCGCCGCTATATACGACGACAGCGCCGTTCCGAAAAAGTAGCCGAGCGTCGGCATGAGCGCCTGAAATCCGCCGAACCACAGGCCCACGACGGCGCACTTCGCCGGCGTTATCTCGCGCATCGCAAGACCCTTGCACGCCGCCACCGCGAACGCGTCCATCGACAAACCGACGGCTAAAATAAATATCGAAATCAGTGACACGCTGTTGTTCCTATCCCTTTTTTAATTATTATTATAGCCGCCGGCGTAAAAAAAAGACCTGTGCGCGAAAAATTCGCGCATAAGTCTTGCCGCTGCATTTCTGCCTCGCGCGACCGGGCGTCTCCGCCAGTATGTCGATCCCGCGTGAAGGGCGTCAGCGCCCCTCCGACTACTCCCCTATGCTCCTATAATTTTACCACAATTACGGCAAATTGTCAAGAGGCGGGGGAGACGGTGCGCTTTCTTTAATAGAAAGAACAACGTTCTCCGCCCCGCGTTCTACTGCGCTTTCGACATTTCCCGCACCTGCCTTGCGACCTCGAGCGCCGCGGCTTCGAGGACGGCGGGCGGGACGGGGGCGGGTATGTGGATGAAGATGCCCGGGATGCCGGTGCGGAGGAGCGTGTA
>DBRA01000049.1:25380-26218 GCA_002305445.1 Clostridiales bacterium UBA1380
TCGCGCCCCATTCGGGCGTGACGGCTCGCCGTCCGGCCGCGAGCCCGCAGCAGACGACGGCGTCGGGCGCGAACCGCCCGATCGCGGCGGCGAGTCCGTCGGCGGCGCGCCGGTACGACACGGGCAGAACCGCCTTGACTATGCGGACATCGCCGCCGCCGAGCGCGTCGGGCAGCGCCGCCACCGCGTCGGCGGACGGATTGCGGTCGCCGCCGCCGAACGGCTCGAAGCCGGTAAACAGTATCTTCACCATAATAACGCCTCCTGTAATACGGCGGCGCGGCGCGTGTCCGCTACCGCGTGCCCTCCGGTGCGTGCGCTTGCCGGCACGCCGTCAGTCCATATAATCGCCGACGGCGTTCTCGGCATAGCGCCGGAGCGCGTCGAGCGTGCAGGGATAGCCGAATCGGGCGGTGCCGTGCGCGGCGGCCTTCTCGGCCGTGAACTCGTCGAGCCAGTACAGCTTCGTGCCGTACCAGTCCATGCCGTAGAAGAATACGGTCGGGCGGACGCGCATGTTATCTATGCCCCGCAGCTCCGCCTTGCCGGCGCGCAGCTCGAACGTCGCGTCGAAATAAAACACGCCGCCGACCATGTTCGCCGGATACATCATCGCCGAGATGAGGTTGCCCATGCTCCATATACACAGCGTCGACGCGCCGTCAGCGCGGTCGAGCCGCTCTATCGGCTGCAGCACGTGCGGGTGGTGGCCGAGTATGACGTCGGCGCCGGCCGCGGCCATGCGCGCGGCGTATGCGCGCTGATCGTCATTCGGCGTGTACGTGTTCTCATCGCCCCAGTGGACGCTGACGACGACCATGTCGGCGGCGGCCCTCGC
>DBRA01000049.1:26328-26881 GCA_002305445.1 Clostridiales bacterium UBA1380
TGACAGCGCCGGAGGCGGCGCCGACCTCGCCTTCGACGGTATCTCCTACGCTTGCGGTAGAATTGCCTGAACCTTCGGCGGCGCCGACCGCGTCCGCAGCGGTATTGCCTGCGCTTTCGGCGGCGTCGCTTGCACTTGCGGCGCTGCCGCCGCCCGCGAGCGATTCCCAGAACGCGACTGCGTTCGCGAGTCCGTCCGTACCGGCGTCGCACATATGGTTGTTCGCGATGTTCACGACGTCGAAGCTGAGCTCGGCGAGGTCATAGCCGAGGTCGGAGGGCGTGTTGAACATCGGATAACCCGAATAACCCTTCTCCGCGCCGCCAAAGATCGTCTCCTGATTAATGAACGCGACGTCGGCGGCGGCGACGTCGGCGGCGATCGCCTCGTAGATCGGCGCGAAATTGTATTCGCGCCCGCCCGCGACCGCGCGCTTCTTCGCCTCCATGTATATGTTCGGGTGTATCACGTTGTCGCCGACCGCGAGAAAAGAAACCGTGACGACCTCCGGCTCGGGCTCTGTCGTCACGGGTGCTTCCGTATCGGGCGCGGA
>DBRA01000049.1:26893-31623 GCA_002305445.1 Clostridiales bacterium UBA1380
CGTCCGGTTTGCCGGGCGGGCTGTCCGCCGGGCGGAACATGCCGCACGAACAGAGTGTCAACGCGGCGGCGAGAGCGGCGAGCGCTTTTACGAACGCGCTGCTCTTTTTCGGCGTCATACCTTATTTTCCGGCAGGGGCGACGAGGTCGCCGTACGCGTCGTACTCGTCGCGCTCGGTCAGCGCGACGTCGACGAAGCTGCCGGGTGCGATGCGAAGCTTCGGATCGGCGCACGAAACGAACACCTTGCCGTCGATCTCGGGCGCGTCGGTGGCGAGGCGGCCGTAATGCGTCTCCGCGACGATGTCGTAGCCCTCGATCAGCGCCCTCTCGGTGTGCGGCGTGAAGGCGCGGCGCGCGCAGATCGTCGCCTGAAGCTCCATGAGCTCGTCGCGGCGGCGGTTCTTGTCCTCCTCCGGCACCTGCGGCTCCATATCGTAGGCGGGCGTGCCCTCCTCGCGCGAGTAGGCGAAGACGCCGAGCCGCGTGAAGTCGGCTTCGACGATGAAGTCGCGCAGCTCCTCGTAATCCGCCTCGGTCTCGCCGGGGAAGCCGACGAGCAGCGTCGTGCGGATCGCGATGCCCGGCACGGCCTCGCGCAGCGTGTACAGCGCGCGGCGTATCGCGTCCTTGCCGCCGCGGCGGCGCATCAGACGCAGGACATTATCCGACACATGCTGAATCGGCAGGTCGATGTACGGCACGCAGTTCTTCGTCTCGGCGATCGCGCGCGCCAGCTCCGGCGTGACGCGGTCGGGGTAGCAGTACAGCAGGCGCACCCAGTCGGCGCCCGTGTCGCCGAGGCGGCGCACCAGCTCCGGTAGGCGGTATTCCTTGTATAAATCGACGCCCCACGACGTCGTGTCCTGCGCGATGACGTTCAGCTCGCGCACGCCGAGCGACACGAGCGAGCGCGCTTCGTCGAGCACGTCCTCCATGCTGCGCGAGCGCATGCGTCCGCGGATCATCGGTATCGCGCAGTAGGCGCAGTTGTTGGAGCATCCCTCGGCGATTTTGAGGTAGGTCGAAAACTCCGTCGTCGTTATGACGCGGTCGCCGCCGAGCGACATCGCCTCCTTGTCCGGGAACGCGCTGAAGCGCGGGGCCGACGAATCCTTCGCGCGGGCGAGCGCGGCCCTGACCGCGTCGACGACGCTGTGCAGCCCGCCGACGCCGATTATCGCGTCGACCTCGGGCATCTCGGAGATCACCTCGTCGCGGTAGCGCTCCGCCATGCAGCCCGATACGACGATGGCTTTGAGCTTGTGGTGCTTTTTCAGATACGCGAGGTCGAGTATTTCTTCGATCGACTCGCGCTTGGCTTCCTCGATGAATGCGCAGGTGTTGACGATCGCGACGTCCGCTTCGGTCTCGTCGGGCGTTATCTCGAAGCCCGCCTCGACAAGGTCGTGCAGCATGATCTCGGTGTCGACGCGGTTCTTGGGGCAGCCGAGCGAGATGAAGCCGACTTTGATGGGTTTTTTGCTCATTTGGTTACTCTCTTTCATATGTTCCACACGGGTGGTTGCTGTCGCCACGCCTGCGGCGTTTATCTCGCCTGACGGCGAGGGGGGTGTTGTACCGCGAGCGGTACTGGGAGTCGCAGGAGTTTCGCTTCTGCGGTCTGTCTCAAGCGGAGCGTGAGACGGCAGAGCTTTCCGGTCGCCATGCACCTTCGGTTGTGATATGGAATTGTGATAAATAGAGCTTTGTCAGCGACAGTGCGCCGCCTGTCATGAAATTATATCNNCCGTCTCCCCGTTCTCCTGCCCTTTGAATTTCCGCCAGCTCCGGGATGCGGCGGAGAATCTCGTCGGTGCGGAGCTTGTCCGCGGCGTAGGCGTGGCGCAGAAGCTCGGAGGGGATGCACTCGTCGTACTTTTCGAAGACGGGCGTTTCGCTCGGGCCGATAAGCGCGGCGGGTTCGAGGCCTTCCGTTTTCAGCTTGTTTTCGAGGTAGGACAGGTATTCGGCGCCGTCGCCGCGCTCCATCTTGAACGTGATGAAGTAGCAGCCCTCGAACTCGATAGACGACAGCTTGAACGGCGCGGCGTTCTTCGCCATATAGCGGCGCAGCGTGCGGAACGAGCGCGTGCCCAGCCACGGGAACAGCACCCACGTGTAGCCGCCGAGGCACAGCATCGAGCGCTCGGTCATGCCGGTCGCGCGGGCGACGGCGCGCGCGACTTCGAGGCGGCGGCGCGCGTTCGGCTTCAGGTACGGGTAGATCGTGTCCTCTCGCAGCACGTCGCGCATGCGCTCGAGTATGCGCGTGTCGACCTCGCCGAAATCGCCCGGCCACGACACCTCCATCTTGCCCTTGACGCGCTTGCAGTATACGAGCCGGCGCGGCAGGTCGAGGTCGGTGACCTCCCACACGCGCCCCGCGAGCGCGAAGCGGTCGCCGACGGGCGGCGGCGTCGTTATCTCGCCGATCTCGTCCGACTCGCAGCGCACGGTGTAGTCGTCCGTGTCCTTGAAAACGGCGTAGAACTTGTACGAATTGATCAGCCGCTCGCCGCGCAGGCCGATTATAATCTCGCGCTCGTCCGTCATCTGCAGATACTCGTTCTGCAGCATCGAGAGCAGCAGCTCGCGGTAATCCTCCTTCGGTATCCCGCGGAACGGCGGCAGCGACAGCACCGCTTCGGCAAGCTGCGCCGCGGTGAGCGCGCCGGAGCTTGCGAGCACCGACAGCGTCTGCTGGAACGCGAGCGAGAACGGCAGCTTGCGGCGCTGCGGAGGCTCGATGTACCGCTCCTCGATGTAGAGCTGCACTATCGCGATCGCCTTGAGCAGATCCCACGGGATGAGCTGCGGCAGCGGCGCGTTCGTCAGCGGCTCCTCCTCGCGGAAGACCATCATCATCTCCGGCGGTTCGCCGCGGCGGCCGGACCGTCCGAGCCGCTGCAGAAACGAGCTGACGCTGTTCGGCGAGCCCTGCTGCAGCACCCTCTCGAGCCGCCCGATGTCGATGCCCAGCTCCATCGTCACCGTCGCGCACGTGACGGCGAACGTCTCGTCGTCCTTCATCTTCATCTCCGCCTCCTCGCGTATCGACGCGGAGAGAAAGCCGTGATGTATCAGGAAGACGTCGGGGTCGCCGCGGTTCTCCGCGATCTGGCGCAGCGTCGCGCAGATGTACTCGGTCTCCTCGCGGCTGTTCGAGAACACGAGCGACTTCTTGTTTTTGACGCAGTCGTAGATGTATTCGTACCCCGGGTCGAGCGCGCACTTGACCGGGTCGGGTATCATGTCGGATATCGACCTGTCGTCCGCGCTGTCGTCCGGTGCGGCGCCGGATGTGTCGTCTTCAGCAGCATCGGCAGCGGCGCCGTCCGCCGGCTGCGGCTCCGCGAAAGCCTGTCCGCCCTGCGCATCGGTGTCGGGCGACGCAACGCCGCCCTCGTTTTCGCCGCTCTTCTGGCGGATGCCTTCGCCGCCCTCGTTTGACTGGTCGAGGTTGTCGTTCTGGATGTAGAAGTGCTCCATGCCGAGCCGCCAGCGTATCTTCGGCGGGTCGATCTTTGGCACGTACGTCTCCGCATCCGTGCCGGCGGCGAGCCAGCGCGCCGCGCTCTCGACGTCTCCGACGGTCGCGGACAGGCCGATGCGCCGCGGGTGATGGCCGATGATGCGCCCGAGCCGCGAGAGCTGGCACAGTATCTGGTTGCCGCGGTCGGAGCCGGTCAGCGTGTGTATCTCGTCGATTATAACGTACCGCAGATCGCCGAACAGGCGCACGAGGTCGTTCGAGCGGTTTATCAGCATCGCCTCGAGCGACTCGGGCGTTATCTGCAGCACGCCCGACGGCGCCTTCAGCGCCTTCTGCTTGTGCGACGCGGCGACGTCGCCGTGCCAGTGCGTCACCGGTATGCCGGTCTCGTCGAGCAGCTCCGATATGCGCCCGAACTGGTCGTTTATCAGCGACTTCAGCGGCGCGATGTAGATGCAGCCGAACGACAGCGGCAGCTCGTCGTAAAACTGCGACAGAATCGGGAAAAAGGCCGCCTCCGTCTTGCCCGACGCTGTCGACGATGGGATGAGGAGGTTGCCCTGCTTCGAGAATATGACGTCGGCGGCGATGAGCTGCACCTCGTGCAGCTCGTTCCACCCGCGCGAGTAGATGAACTCGCGGATGAACGGCGAGTACGCGTCGAATACGGCTTCGGCGGTCAGGTCGCCCGCCCGGGCGAATATAACGTCGGAAACGTCGGAGACGCCGGAGACGTCGGCGGCGGGAGCATCGCGAGTGTCCATATTTTTCTGTCCCCCTTCGGCGGGCATGAGAATGCGGTTTGTTTAACGCTTACAGGCTTAATTATATCGGCGCGCACTTATTTTTAATCAAAGGCGCTTTACGCAGTCCGCGGTTTGTCCGGCTTACAAATCCTCGATGCCGTATAGGCCGGCGGTTTTGCCGCAGACGAGGCGGGCGGCGGCGAGCGCGCCGGGCGCGAAAAGCCCGCGGTCGAGCGCGGTGTGCGATATCGTCAGCGTCTCGTGCGGGCCGGCGAAGATGACGTCGTGCTCGCCCACGATCGCGCCGCCGCGCACGGACGCGACGCCGATCTCGCCTTCGGCGCGCTTTCCCTTGCGCCCGTAGACGACGGGCGCGCCGCCCTCCGCCGCTTCGCGGCCGCGGCGCGCCGACTCGGCGAGCATGAGCGCCGTGCCGGACGGCGCGTCCGCCTTGTTGTTGTGGTGCTTCTCGACGATCTCGATGTCGAA
>DBRA01000039.1:0-716 GCA_002305445.1 Clostridiales bacterium UBA1380
AATTTTTATGAATTCATTCGCTTCGCGGGAAGGAGGTCGCGACAGTGCCGACTGTACCGACAAAAGCAAACCTTGACGCGGCGAAGCGGTCGCTCCGGCTGGCGAAGCTCGGGTACGAGCTGCTCGACAGGAAGCAGAGTATCATGATGCGCGAGCTGAACGCGCTGGTCGGTGAGGCCGAGAAGCGCCGCGCCGAAATGTCGCAGGCGTTCGCGGAGGCGTACGACGCGCTGCGGCGCGCGAACATATCGGTCGGCGCGCGGACGGTCGAGCAGATAGCGGAGTCGATGGCGGTGCGCGACGACGTGACGGTGCTGGCGCGCTCGGTAATGGGCGTCGAGGTGCCGGAAACGCGCATGGCGGACCCGCCGCCGCCGCGCATAGTTTACGGNNNGCGCGCCGCTGCGCCGTCGCCGCGGCGCAGACCGAAAACGCGGTGCGCCGCCTCGCGCGCTCCGTGCGCTCGGCGAAAAAGCGCGTCGGCGCGCTGTCCGGCATCGTGATACCGCGGCTCGAGGCGGAGATCGCGCTCATCGCATCCGCGCTCGAGGAGCGCGAGCGCGACTCGTTCACCTCGCTCAAGGTGATAAAGCGCCGAGGCGAGTCGAAATAAAGCGAAACAGCCGTCAATCCGCGGACCGGATGCGCGCGGTAAAATAGTCAGACGGATGGCGCGCGCAGTCTGCGCGGCGGCGAGAACGCTGTTGTTCGCGGCA
>DBRA01000039.1:770-18645 GCA_002305445.1 Clostridiales bacterium UBA1380
AACGCCGATATAATGGCGCGCCGCATCCGCAGCCTGCCGCCGGACGCCGAAATCGGCCGTCTTTGCCATTAAAATTATCATTTATACAGTTCTGAAGAGGCATTTATCATATGCTCAACATCGAATATATAGGTTTATCCGAGATTTCGGGGCCGCTTGTCATCCTTGACGGCGTGCGCGGCGCGGGTTACGAGGAGCTTGTATCGCTGTCGGGGCCGTTCGGCGAGCGGACCGGCCGCGTGATCGCGATCGAAGGCGACCGCGTCGTCATTCAGGTATTCGAGGGGACGGCCGGCATATCGCTGACCGACACGCGCACGCGCCTGTCCGGCGCGCCGATGATGATGGAGCTCGGCCCCGACATGCTCGGCCGCGTCTTCGACGGCGCGGGGCGCGTCGCGGACGGGCTCGGCGAGATACGCGTCGAAGCGCGGGCGGACATCAACGGCAGCGCGATAAATCCGGTGCGCCGCGAGTATCCGCGCGACTTCATCGAGACGGGCATAAGCGCGATCGACGTCTGCTCGACGCTGATACGCGGCCAGAAGCTGCCGATTTTCTCCGGCTCGGGGCTGCCGCACAACGCGCTCGCGGTTCAGATCGCGCGTCAGGCCGCGAAGCAGCGCTCCGGCGGCGGTAAAGCATCCGGCGGAAAGGATTCAAACGGCAAAACCGGCAACGGCACGTCTACCGTCGGCAGCGACGGTTCAAATGCCGGCCAGACCGCCATCGTTTTCGCCGCGATGGGCGTCAAGGCGGACGTCGCCGACTATTTCCGCCGCTCGTTCGAGGAATCGGGCGCGTCGAGCCGCGTCATGATGCTCTGCAACCTCGCGTCCGACCCGATAGTCGAGCGCATAGTCACGCCGCGCTGCGCGCTCACCGCCGCCGAGTACCTCGCGTTCACGCTCGGCTACGACGTGCTCGTCATAATGACCGACATGACGAGCTACGCGGAGGCGCTGCGCGAGGTCAGCTCGTCGAAGGGCGAGATTCCGGGCAGGCGCGGATTCCCCGGCTACATGTATTCCGACCTCGCATCGATCTACGAGCGCGCCGGGCGCATCAAAGGCCGCCCCGGCTCTGTGACGCAGCTGCCGATTCTGACGATGCCGAACGACGATATCACGCATCCGGTGCCGGATCTGACCGGCTACATCACCGAAGGGCAGATCGTGCTCGACCGCTCGCTCGAGCGCGCGGGCATATACCCGCCGGTGTCGGTGCTTGCGTCGCTGTCACGCCTGATGAAGGACGGCATCGGCGAAAAGTACACGCGCGCCGACCACGCGGCCGTGTCCGGCCAGCTTTATGCCGCGTGCGCCAAGGTGCAGGACGCGCGCTCTCTTGCGAGCGTCGTCGGCGAGAGCGAGCTGTCGGCCGTCGACCAGGCGTACCTGCGCTTCGGCGAAGCGTTCGAGCGTCGCTTCCTGTCGCAGCCGCGCGCCGAGAGCCGCACGATCGCGGAATCGCTCGACCTCGCGTGGGAGCTGCTCGCGCTGCTGCCCCGCTCCGAGCTCGACCGCATCGACCCGAAGCTCGTCGAGGAAAAGCTCGGCCGTCAGTAAGGATAAAGCCGGCGGGCACATGTCCGCTGGCTTCTTTTATATCCGAAATATTAACAATAAGTTAACACAAGCGCGGCGCCGGTTATGTTATCATATACATGCTAATAAATGGAATCGTTTCATTATCGGGAGACATGACATGCTTAAACGTATCACGGCGGCGATTACCGCCGCAATTTTCGTTTTATCCGCCGCCTCCTGTTCCACAAACGGTAAATTCGACATCACGCCGAACCCCGAGCGCGAAAACATCGAAGAATCCGTCAAAACCAGCAAGGCCGTCACAGCCGCTTCGGCAAAGCAGGCGGCCGTCGCATCGGAGGCGCTCTCCGCCGCCGGCGCAATCGCCGCGTCCGAAGCGAAAGACGCAGTTGAAGCCAAGGCCGCGTCCTCTTCCGGAAAGGCAAAAACGGCTTCGGATAATTTCGTATGCGACAAAGTCGTTTTCGATAAAAACGCGCCGAAAGACCTTCCCGCCATATACATAGTCCTCGCCAATAACAAAAAGATCTCCTCGATAGAGAAGGAGGAGTACACGCGCGCGACGATCGCGCTCGACGGCCGCGGCTTCTTTGACGACCTCGGGCCGAGCGCCGCCAACATCAAGGGTCGCGGCAACTACTCGTGGGGCAACCCGAAAAAGCCGTACAACATCAAATTTGACGAAAAGACGCCGCTGTGCGGCATCGGCGCGGCGAAGAAGTGGGCGCTCGTCGCCAACTACGCCGACAAGACGCTGTTGCGCAACTACATAACGTACAACCTCGCCGCCGACGTCGGGATGAAGTACGCGCCCGAGTGCGCGATGGTTAACCTGTACATAAACGGCGAATACGTAGGCGAGTATCTGCTTGTCGAGCGCGTCGAGTTCAACAAGGAGCGCATCGACATGGACACCGAGGACGGCGCGGTTCTTTTCGAGATCGAGAATGCGGACCGCCACTCCAAGCAGTGCGACGACTGCATCGAGACAAACCGCGGCGTTCACATGGTAATCAAGGAGCCCGAACGGAAGGATATCGGCGACAAAGAGTTCGAGAAGCTTAAAAAGCAGGTCCGCGTCAAGGTGCAGGCTATGGAGGACTCGCTTTCGAAGGGCCGCTCCGAGTGGCAGAAGTACATCGACGTCGACTCGTTCGTCCTGTGGTACATCGTGCAGGAGTTCGCGAAGAACTTCGACTCGATCTTTGTGACGAGCGTCTACGCATACCTCGACGAGGACGGCAAGTTCGTCATGGGCCCTGTGTGGGACTTCGGCGAGGGCTGCTACGGCAACCAGGACATCGCGACGTGCCTGTCGCCCAAGGGGCTTTATATAGCTGACGCGCCGTTTTATCAGCGTCTCTTCCGCGGCAACGACGATTTCGCCTCGCTTGTCCGCAAGAAATGGGCCGAGCTGCGCAAATCCGGCGTGATCGACTCCGTCATCGAAAACATCGACGAAGCAGTCGAGAACACCGCCGAGTCGACCGCGAAGAACTTCAGGAAGTGGAAGAGCGCGCTGAAAGACGGGCTGCGTTCGAAATACTTCTGCGACACATACGAGGATGAGATCAAGTACGTGAAAAAGTGGATCACCGACCGCATCGCTTACCTCGACAAGACGTGGGGCTATTCGTCCTGACGCACCGTCGGCACGATTCAAGGCAACAGAAATCCTTTAAAGAAGGCGATTTATTTGGCTGACGGCAGTTACAGATTATTAGACCTCGACACATATTACCGGCGCGGCGTATACCGTCACTTCACCGAGGACTGCAAATGCTCGACCTCGATGACGGCGCGCATCGACGTGACCGGTCTGTACGAATACTCGAAGCGGACGGACACGAAGTTCTACATCAACTTTCTGTATCTTCTCTCGAAGGCGCTGAACTCGCGCGACGACTACCGCATGGTGTACCGCTGGCGTACAAACGACATCGCCGTCTACGACAAGGTGAACCCGATACAGTATATCTTTCACGACGACACGGAGACGTGCACGCCCGTCTACACCGAATACTTCGAGGATTACGGCAGATTCTACGCCGCCTGTGCCGCCGACATAGAGCGGGCGAAGCAGACGCGCGAATACATGCTCGACAGCGAAAACCATCCGAACTGGTTCGACGCGTCGTACATCCCGTGGCTGTCATACGATTCGCTCAACATTGAGCTGCCCGACGGCTACCTGCACTTTATGCCGATAGTCAACTGGGGCCGCTTCCGCATCGAGGACGGCCGGCGCATGATGCCGCTGACCGTCCGGCTCAATCACGCCATAGCCGACGGCTATCTTGTGGCAAAGGTATATTCGCTTCTTGAGAAAGAAATGGAGCGTTTCATAATATGATCGACGCAATCGTATATACATCGAACACGGGCTTTACGGCCGAGTACGCCGGCATGCTCGGAAAGAATACGGGCCTCCCCGTTTATTCGCTCGACGAGGCGAAGAAAAAGCTGCCGCAGCGCAGCGCGGTAATCTACCTCGGCTGGCTCATGGCAAGCAATGTCAAGGGGTATAAAGAGGCGGCGAAGCTGTACGACGTCAAAGCCGTCTGCGGCGTGGGCATGGGCGGAAACGGCTCGCAGCTTGCGGAAGTGGCGAAAGCGAACGCGCTGCCCGCCGATATGCCGCTGTTCACGCTGCAGGGCGGGTTCGACATGAACAGGCTGCACGGTATGAACAAGCTCTTAATGAAGATGATGAAGGCGATGCTCGGCGGCAGGCTCGAGAAAAAATCAGACCGCACCCCGGAAGACGACGCGATGCTCGACATGCTGAAAAACAACACGAGCTACGTGTCGGAGAAGAACCTCGCGCCGGTGCTCGACTGGTACGGCAAAAACAAGTAGCGCGGCAGCGGCGGAGCGTTCGGCAAACGCCCTCCCGGATAAATGAATAAACCGCGTCCTCCGGCTTTGCGGCCGGTCGGGCGCGGTTTTTTTGCCGCATCGGCGAGTGCGGCGGCGGTTTTTTGTGTTTGATAAGCTTGTCCCGACGCGACAGCTTAAATTGCTGTCTGTTTACATATGCGTATATCAACCTGTCAGCGCGCAATATCCCGATACGGCGGCGAAACCGGCTCCGCTTCCTCCGCACCCGTGACGCGATATAGCGCCGCACTTTTAAAATAAAAGTCGATATTTTTCGCTTTCGTTGTTATAACAACATACTTTCGCGCCGGATTATTGTATCATATCATCAGAAAGTTAAACGACAATAAACCGGAGGGTTAAACAATGAAAAGAAAGATAATAAACATCGACGAAGAGAAGTGCAACGGCTGCGGAGCCTGCGCCGCGGCGTGCCACGAGGGAGCCATCGGCATGGTGGACGGCAAGGCGAAGCTGCTGCGCGACGACTACTGCGACGGCCTCGGCGACTGCCTGCCCGCCTGCCCGACAGGCGCCATCACGTTCACCGAGCGCGAAGCCGCCGCCTACGACGAGGCCGCGGTAATGGCGGCGAAGGCAAAGAAGGAAAGCGAAGCCGCCGCGAAGACCGCAAGCGACAAAAAGCCCGCCGCACTGCCCTGCGGCTGCCCCGGCACACACTCGAAAGCCATAAAGCGCAGCGAGGAAACCGTCGGCGCGAGCGAAAGCGCGGAGCGTCCGAGCCGCCTTTCCCAGTGGCCGGTACAGATCAAGCTCGTGCCCGTCAACGCGCCGTATTTCGACGGCGCGAAGCTGCTCATCGCCGCCGACTGCACGGCGTACGCATACGCGAGCTTCCACGAGAGGTTCATCAAAGGGCATATCACGCTTGTGGGCTGCCCGAAGCTGGACGCCGTCGACTATTCGGCGAAGCTGACCGAGATCATAAAGAACAACGACATAAAGAGCGTCACCGTCGTGCGCATGGAGGTTCCCTGCTGCGGCGGGCTCGAACAGGCGGCGAAAAACGCGCTGCTCGCGAGCGGCAAGTTCATACCGTGGCAGGTCGTCACGATCTCGACCGACGGCAGAATCCTCGATTGAGGGGTGTCCGCGCGGTCAAACCGCGGATATCGGAAGAGTCATATTAATTATAAAAAGCGGAAGCATCGGCTTCCGCTTTTTTGCCGCGAGGCACAGCGAGCGTCAGGGGAGCATGCGGTAGCGTTTGCCCGTTTATTTTAACGGTCGCGCTCCGCTATATCGGTATGGCGGCAGGTTGCGCTGTTTTTCGCTGTTTTGCCGCTGCTCTGTTTTTGTTATTCCGTCGCCGCGCCGTCCGGCGCCCTGACAACGGCGATATACGCGTAGCAGGTGTGCGGCGGATTGCTGTACTCCGCGTGGCAGTAATATTCGATTTCGACATGGATATCCGGGCTCTGGATATACCCGTTCGCCTTTGCCGCGTCCCGCAGCGGCGCGAAGAACTCATACAGCTCCGCCCTCTCCCTGCCGAGCAGCGCCGCCGCGTTCCTTCCGTCGCCCCTGACGCGAAGCCACAGCCCGCCCGGCTGCGTGAACGTCTCGTACCGTTCGTCCTGATCGGTGGTAAATGTCTCGTTTGCGAACATCAGCCCGTTCGGCCTGTCGGGGCAGTTGTAGTTGATCGAGATCGCGGCGCTCCAGTCAGGGTTGATCTTCTCCCTCATCGGGACGCACTCGACAAGCCGCTGAAACCGCTCAAGCGTCGCGCCGATGTCGGACTCGTCCGTGTTGTTGGCGGCATAGTCGACGCAGCCCGTCCATATGACGTCCGCGCGCCGGACAAGCTCGAACCCGACGCCACTGTAATAAAGCGTCTCGACCGGCTCCTCGATCCGGCATGATATCATCGCGGCATCCGATGCGCCGTCGTTCTCCGGCGAACGGCTCCCCGCCGCGGTGTTCGTCTTTTCCTCCCGTACGCTCATAATGATGTCCTTTCTTTAAAACAGATAATATGGCTGCGGGTAAACTCCCGCGGCCGCCGGTCAGGATACGCTTTGCTAACAGGTGTGCCTTTTATTACCAGAAATCATATCATAAATACAACAGGCTGTCAAGACGAACGCTTTCACGCGCAGCGCTTCAACCGTCCGACGGTTTATTTCCGCGCATGCATATGGTATAATGAATCGATCAAAAAATACCGCCGATCGGGCGGAATCTGATATTATATCATGCGAAAGGGTGACTACCGTGCCGAAAAACGACAATGTAAAGTCCGTGCGGCTGTACGAAAGCGTAAAAGCAGTCGCGGGAGCGGAAGCGGCGGACAAAACGGCGCAGACGCTGTACCTCTCAAGCTCCGCCGACTATAAGCGCAAGTGGAAATGGGCAAACGACGTCTGCGCGTATCTGGAGGAAAATTTCGACAGCGAGACCGTGAAAAAGATGCGCATGGGCTGCAGCTGCACGCCGCCGCCGAAACTGATGGACGAAGGAAGAAAATTGTACCGCGAATCCGCCGCGCCCGACGAGTTCTGCGAGAAATTCGGCGCCGGCGCAGAAGGCGCGTTCCGGATATGGCACGAGGACGGCGCGTTCAATTTCTCGTACCCGACCTGCTACTGCTCGTGCATCAAGCGCGCGGACGGAATCATATCGAAGACGTGGTGCCTTTGCACGCTCGGATATACGAAGGCGCTGTTCGACTATATCTTGGAGCGCGAGACCGACGTCGAGCTGCTCGAGAGCATAAAGACCGGCGGTGAAAAGTGCTCCATGCGCATTACATACCGCGATCAGGCATTTTAATCGCCCGAAAATGCATCCTGCGCGGAGGGCAAAATGTAATCGTTCCCTTTTGATCTTGCCGCCGATTCCTGTACCCGGTTACATAGTTTGCTGCGCCGACCGCTTCGCCCGCGGCGCGCATCCGATGGATTATATCTGCGCGACAGCGGAGCCGTGTTTATTCATCTTGCCTGAATTCCGCTTATCAGCAGCCGAATATGAGCTAAAAACTGTTCCTTTAAATCGAAGTCGGGATAATGGACACACCATTCATAGCTGACGCCCCGTAACGCCATAACGAAATGACGCGAGAGCGTTTCCGCCGGCAACGCAGATATAAACTCCCCTCTTCGGATTCCTTTTTCCAATATGCCGCAAAGCATTATATAGAGCTCACGTCCATAACCCTTGACCGAATCGGTATCTATGGTTCCGGCAAGTAAAAGCTGATAGACCGTTTTCATATTTTCATAACCGAGCGTATCGGAAAGCGTATCAGAAATTTTCTCTGTCAAAGCCAACAGCACTGACGATGCGGTCATATCATCGGGCAAACTCTCCAAAAACGTCTTGTACCCGTTATCGGCTTTGGCAGTCTTCTCGGCAATTATAATCGCGGCCAGCTCATCCTTTGACGCGTAGTGAACATAAAACGCACCTTTGGAGATGCCCGCTTCGTCGGTTATATCCTCTATGCTCACATCGGTGATATTTCGCTCGGTGAATAGCTTTTCGGCGATTTCGTATAGTTTCCTTTTGGTTTCGGCCCCCTGTACCTTTCTTTTATCGATTTTTTTCGCCCTCATTCTGATCCTCTCCCGTATCGGCGTTTCCGTATTGACTTTTTCCATGAAAGTATGTATAATACGACATTGATGACCGCATTTACTGAATGCGGTTTTTGATTAGAGTATATCATCTGTATGCCGAAAGTTCAAGGGGAAATTCAGGTCTTCATGTTCTCGATCTCCGGCTGCATGAAGAACGCGGAGCGTTTGAATACGATTTTATATAGATAAGATGCGGGAGGACATGGTATGAGAAGCCATAAAGCAGGCAGAAGAGTTTTTTCCATGATATTGTCTTTTGTCATGTTATTCTCGGTATTTACCCCTGATGTTATGGCTGCCGCTTTAAAACAGGTCGGCACAGCGGAAAAAGCCGCGCAGGAAAGCACGGAACCCGAGATTCCGTTTGGAGATGTCGGGGAGGACAGCTGGTATTACGAGGCGGTGCAGTACGCCTACGCCAACGGATTTTTCAACGGCATCGATGCAAATATCTTCGCGCCGGACGGTGAAATGACTCGCGGCATGTTTGTCACCGTGTTGAGCCGGATGGCGGGCATAAACCGAGCCGCATATGCGGGCAAATCCGTTTTCAGCGATGTGCCCGCTGACGCGTGGTACGCTCCGGGCGTCGCATGGGCGTCGAAGCACGGCATCACAGTCGGAGTGGGAAATAATCTGTTCGACCCGGACGGTATTATCACCCGCGAGCAGATGGCAGTATTCTTCGTGCGCTACTTTGAAATTTTCGGGGTAGAATACGATACCGGAGCCGATATTACATCCGTTCCGGCGGATATTGACGACGTATCGCCATGGGCGCGGGACTCGGTTTTGAAGCTATGGAAAGCCGGCCTGCTGATCGGCGACGGCATTAACTTCAATCCCAAAAGAAACGCAAGCCGCGCCCATGTCGCTGCGTTATGTATGCGCACCGACAAGGCGGTGGCGACTTGGTACAAGGAACCGGGCGTCCCCTCCGACAGAACCGGCGTCAGTTCCGACGATATACAGACGCCCGAACCATCGCCCGGGCAAACGCCTTCCCCCAATCACGGCGATTCCGGCGGCGGCTCAGACGGAGGCGATAGCGGCGGCGCTGTTGAACCCGAGCCGACGGGGCCGGAGATCGGGATATACTCGATTACCGGCGTCGGAGCTTCGGCAGGCACTCATCAAGTGACTGCCGAGGTGTCAACTATGGACGAATGCTACCTCGAAATCGTGGTTTATGAGGATGACCCCGACAGCGCCGTCGTGCTCGACCGGCAGAGAGTCAGCGTTAAGGGCGACTCAGACATGGCGACCGTTGAGATATCCATGCCGAAAGAGCTGCCGAGATACTTCGGAATAGCGGCGAGCCTTGTCGACTCTCGCGGCAATCGGCTCTGCGATCCGTACTATCTCATAGAGTTCACAAAGATGTATGAGGAATTTGAAAGCAAGACCGAGGCCGACTTCGACGCCGACAAGGTGATCGGTCTCGACGACAATTCCGAAGAAAATTTTGCGGTTATAAAAGACGATGTAATAATGATAACCGCGGGGGATAAAGGCGCAAATAAATTACTTTCCAGGGATGGGAACACCTACGTCTTCGACGATGCCGACACTGTCCTGGCCGGCCTGAGCGTTGGCAGTAAAATAGTAGTCGTGAGCGAAGACGGCAGCGATTTTTACATAATCGAAATTGCGAGCATAATCAGCGGCGAAGAAGGTACGCTCACAATAATATCGACTGATAAACCGACAATAGTGGATTTTTTTGATCATGTCAATATCAGTGTGACGGAGTATATGGACGACCCCGAAGAACTGGCGGGAATGAACGTTTCCTTTGCCGATGAAGATTACGCGTCTTCGGGTATCATGAGATCGGCCGCGCTCAGCGAAGAGCGCGCGATGCTCGGCGCCGTCAGATCGCCCTCGCTCAGCAAAGACTATCCCATGAAGAAAAGCCTTAATAAGGTTTATGGGAGCGGCGGCTCCAATCTGGAGCTCAACGCCTTGGTCGGCCTGCGCGTCTATATAACAGCCGACATCGACTATTCCATCGATTGGAAATGGGGCTTCATACCTGTAGGGCTGGAATTATACGCCAAGCTCGGAGTGGGGGTCGAATCGGAAATCGATGCCGTAGCGGCCGCGACGAGCAAGCCCGGCGCGGACAATAAACCGCTTGAAATATCCATCTACTCCAGCTCATACAATATAGGCTACGGGTTTACAGGCAAGCTCGACGCGAAGCTGGTCGTCGACTGGTCCGCTTACGCCGAGGGCGAGGTAAATATCAAGGCTTCGGCCGAATGCGGCATCATATACAACGACGGAAGCATCTCGACATATAAAAAAATCAACGGGCCGAAACTGGAGCCGAAGTTTGAGGGCAAAATAACGCTCAGCATAGGGCCTAAGCTCTCGGCATCAATCGAATGGCTGGGCGGCGTCGTGGACGCAACGCTTTGGATTCATCCGAAAGCGGTGTTGAATGCCAACGCATACTACGCCCCGGAACGCCTGCCCACCAACGTCGCTTCCCGCCACGAGTGCGGCGGATGTATCAACGGCACCGTCGACTTTGTGATCGACGCGGGATTCGAGGCTACATACGACATAGAAATATGGGACGGCACGCTGTTTGAAAAGACCTACCCGGAAATATACAAAAATCGTATCCTCACTTTCTACTGCTCCTTTGCCAACAGCGATAGCAGCATCCACGGGGGCAGGGTCGTGTTTGGCACGGGCATATGCCCGAACGTCACTTACAAAACGACGTTTTATGCGCGCAATAGCGACGGATACTTTTTGAACAACGCGAAATTCACCGTTAAAAACAGCGCCGGAACGACGGTGGCGGCCGGAAACGGAGACCCCTCAGCTTTCGGTGAATTCGCAACCTATTTGAATAACGGAAATTACATGGTGTCAGCAGAAGCCGCCGGCGAGATATTTCCGACAAAATCATTAAAAATTTCATCGCTTTCCAGCAGTGTTTTGCTTGAATCGAACAGCGTCCGCGTGACCGGCATATCGCTCAACACAACTCAGGTCACGCTGCCCGTCGGCGGTACGTATACCTTCTCCGCCGCAGTCCGGCCCGCAAACGCAACCAATCAATTGACGTATTGGATGAGCGAAGATACGCGCGTAGCGACAGTTGACGAAGACGGAAAGGTCACGGCAGTAGGCTTCGGCACGACGACCATCACAGCGATCACAAATGAAGCCGGAAAATACGCAACCGCTTCAGTAGCGGTGGGGATACCGGCTGACGGTGTGAGCTTAGATCAATCCAGACTGACTTTATACACCGGACACACCGGCACTCTGACAGCGGCTGTCAGCCCGTCCGACGCCACGAATAAAAAGATCATATGGTCAAGCAACAATGAATTTGTCGCCGCCGTCAGCGATACCGGCACTGTAAACGCAGTCTCCGCGGGACTGGCGACAATAATGGCAAGAAGTGAAGACGGCGGTTTCACCGCAAGCTGTCTTGTCGTAGTAAAGGAAGCCGCCGAGCAATCCGCTCTGTCCATTGTCGACCCCGGCGCGAAGACCTACGGAGACGCGGATTTCGATCTGTCTGCCGCAGGCGGCAGCGGTACGGGAGCGGTGACTTATTCCGTAGTCGGAGAAAGCGATGTAATCAGCATCACCGGCAATACGGTTAAAATCCTTAAGGCCGGGACTGCCGCGATAACGGCGACGAAAGACGGCGACGATGATTACCGGCCGCAAACATCGTCTCCGCTGACGATCACGGTGAATAAACGGGAACTCGACAGCGTCACATTGAGCATAGACGACGTTGTATACAGCGGTTATGCCCAAGAGCCCGCTCCGATGTTATCCGGCGGCGGCGGGATTACCGCCTCGGACTATATCGCGGCTTACTCAGACAACATAGACGCGGGAGAGGCGACCGTGACGATAACGGCGGCTCCGGACGGCAACTATTCGGGAACACAGACAGTGCATTTTACGATAAAGAAGGCCGAACTGACCGTCAGAGCGGACAGCAAGCAGATAGTTTCCGGCAGCCCGGCTCCGACATACACATACTCGTTTTACGGATTCGTATTCAACGATGACGAAAGCGTGATTTCGGGAGAACCGACCCTGACATGCGATTATCAACAGGGAGACGTGGACAGCGCTTATTCAATCGTGATTTCGCAGGGTGCTCTCACGGCAGCAAACTATGCTTTTACTTTCGATAACGGTGTTCTGACGGTGGGCGACGGCGCTTCAGACTCGTATTTCAGGGATGTCAAAGTCACCATCGGCGGCGATACCGAAAATATCTACCTCTTTAATGGCAACTACACGCTCGATGCATCGTATGAGTCCGAAAATAAAAACATAGCGGTTTTTGTATATTACCTTTCGACGTTCATCACAGATGAAGAGTTGAAACTGCTTGAAGGGGAAACATCTCTCGCGCTTACGTTTAATCATGACAATCTGCATTGTACCATTAATATCGAATTAACGTTTGAGACAGCTTTCGATTACTCCGAAGCGAGCATTTGGACCCTTACCGCGGCGCTCCGAAAAGTGTCGTTTGCAATTGACGAACCCGAACCGTAAATGATTCGGTTCCGGCCGCAGGGCTGCGCGTATGACGGCGTCATCGGCGGCCGATATTCGGTTACTTATTCCCTTTTAACGCACTTGCATTTTCCGACAACATATCGTATTATATACTTATTATATGGAATCATAATCCGTCAGTTTTTATATTTTTCCGGCGAACCGGGGAATCGGCCGAGGTTTTCGCAAGAATAAATGCAGATTCGCAAATAATCGGATTCCGCCGCATTCATCGGGTCGAAAATGTAGTATAATATCAGTCGGAACAGTGCAAAATATAAAGGAGGATAAAAATATGAAGACCGTTATCGTTTATAATCACCCGTTCAGCGGAAGCCTCTGCCACGCATTGCTCGAATCGGCGAGGGACGGCGCGAAAAAAGCCGGCTACGACGTCGATGTGATCGATCTCGACGCCGATAAATTCAACCCCGTCATGAACGAGGAGGAGCTCAGGGGCTTTCTCCGCCATGAGATGATCGACCCGCAGGCAAAGGACTATTTTGAAAGGATCCGCGGCGCGAATCATCTGATCATGATATTCCCGATCTGGTGGGGTCTGATGCCCGCGCTGATGAAGGGCTTCATCGACAAGGTCGTGTTCCCGGGCGCCTTCTACGAAATGCCCGAGGACGCGACGACGATGACTCCCCTGCTGCCGAATCTGAAGGTGACGATAATCACCACCATGAACACGCCGGCCGACATATACAGAGATTACTTCGGCGACGCGATATACAAGGCGCTTGTCAACGACACGTTCAACAATGTCGGCATCAAAAACGTCGAATGGGTCAGCTTCAACATGGTCAAGTTCAGCACGGAGGAACAGCGCAGGGAGTGGCTCGAGAAGGCGGCGCAGGTCGGCGCGAAAAAGTAAGCCGAGGGCAGAAAAAAGCGCAGGGCAGATACAAGTCTGACACCGCACATGATAAACGCGAAACACAAAAAGTCATAAACAATCTCAACGGTATAAAAAGTCCGGCAGCCGAACGGCTGCCGGACTTTTTTGCGCATAGAGGAAGGGATTCGAACCCTTGTGCGGTTTTCCATTCCGGCTCGTGCTTTATTTCATCGTTCCGCACCAGCACGATAAAGGTTCCGACGCCGAAAGTATCGGACAGAGCAAGCCCGCAGCCCGTACCGGCCAAGCTCGGCAACCCTTTCCGCGCCGGGAAAAACAGTCTATTTACCGCCCGGCGCGGTCGCCCGGCCCGCACCGTTACACAGTCCGAGATAATACCGTATCAATATCGATTTCATCCGTAAACAGTGCAGCCATACGCGCGGGAAAGCTTTTGCATATTTCGTACAGTGCTTGATGCGTCGTCTCAACTCTGTCAAACCCGCTATATAACGCTTCGTTCAGAAAATATATCTCGATATAGATAAAATACAGTTCATCACTTTTTATTTTTTCAACCACATGGCAGGACGGATTCCGAACGGTTTATCGATACCGCCCTTGCCGTCGAATTTGAAATGGCCGTCTTCAAGATCGCATATGCCGGAAATCATAATTCCGCCCTGGTCAAATCCGTTTCCGCAAAAGCCCATTATATTCGCTACACAATATTCATTAGCTCCTACTGACCTCAGCCAACAATTTTGAACCACGCCTGTATCATCGACGGCGCGGCGATTTACATTGAATTCATCATCGATCCACGGCAAAAATTCGTCCTTGCACCAGTCGCCCCACGGAGAAGGATACATATAGCGGGTTTTTATTTGTCCGCTGTCGCCGAAGTATTTTACTATCTCATCTATTGACAGGAGAAATATCCTGTCCTTCGTCGGATTTCCGCCGGGAGTGCCGTACCACGGATTGTCATGATTTTCATTTGTCACCTCGAGGATTCTGGCGCGGTCGGACTCGTCAAAGGACTCGAAAAACTCGCCGTTCAGATAGCGGCGCATATCGCAGGCTTCCCATGTTATAGCGGCTTCCTCGTGATGATACGGTCTATGTTCTATAACCTTTTCTGTTACGATAAGCATTCTGTCCGGCTGATTATCAAGAACGAACCAGTCATATTTGCCGAATCGTATTTTTCCGCCCGGCGGAATCGGTATCGGTCTTATCGGCGCGCCGCAGAACGGGCACATCTCACGGTTTGCGGATCTTCTTTTTTGCATCTCGGACAATTCATCTTTCAGCCCTCCGTTTTTCATGGAATAATAACAAACGCTCGAACGCGTTTCTGTAAACTTCGCTTTTAGCATCCCTGCCTTGATACAGTGCGCATGGAAAGTCTATGCAATAACCGCAATGCGCTATTTGTTTTTCTTTGCAACAGTTGCGGTATTTACAATGATTGCGGTCTCTCCAATAACAATTGTTATCAGTGTTCCAGCAGCCGGTACAAAATGGGGAGCATTTCAATACCGCTTCCGCCCCTTCGTTTTCCCCGACCAAGCCTTGGCTTTAAAACTACGGAAGCATATCTNNTAGATCCTGTCGTGTAATGACCTTATAAGAAGCGCAAACGTTACAGTCAAGACCGCATGCGGCTAATTGCAGCGTTTTCAGCTTTTTTCTCATGACAAGCTTGTCGCCTGCCTCATAACAGTGTTCAAAGCCCGCTTTTTCGTACATTCCGACAGTTCCCATGAAGTCTTCTTCTATGCCGATAAATTTTTTGTTCGGGTAGGCTTCTAAGAAATCGAAGCCGTCACTGGCCGCGTCGTCACAAACACGGCCGAGAAGCTGCGTCGCGATTCCTTTTCCGCGCATTTCGGGAGCGACGGCGAAACAGAAAATAGATTTGACCTTTGTTTCCGGCCTGTCCCATTTTACCGTTTGCATAAACCTTTTCCATGAAACACAGTTACAGCAGTCGGCTTTTATATTGGCATTGCACCAGCCGACGGCATTGCCGTCAGAGTAGGCGAGATAACCTTGTAGCAACCCGCTTTTAACATATTCGTCAGCAACTGCTCTGCGTTTTTCGGCAGTCGAAAAGTCGCGTCCGTCACAGCATTCGCCCGCCCAGCAGACACAATAACAGCGATGCTCGTCATTGCCTGTCGAATGCGGCGTAACATCGAAAAAGCGTATATAATCCTCCGCCATATCGGGTGTCAGCTTTTTGATTTCTATGTTCATCGCAATCTCTCCGTGTTTTATTTCAACGCGCCGAACAGCACATCCATTATGTTGTCATACCTCGGCTTGAATGTCTTTTTTGTCCGCTCGCTCAGGTCGTTCCAGTCATGCTCAAAATATTTTATCCACTCGTCGACCGATCCGGTGCTGATCTTGTTATACTTGAATGCAACGCCGAAGCACATCGGGATATTGTCATAATGCGAGATGATATCAGCGTCGGCGACGCAGAGTTCCTCTGTATTATCGGCATATTTACTGCTCCTATGATGCAATACACAGCCGAGTATGCGCGCTTTTCTGTCGTCGGGATAACTGAATTCGGTCAGAAGCCTGTCGGCGATAACGGCGCTGTTTTTGTGATGCTCCTGCCTTGTACCTACGCGCATAACCGATGCTATATCGTGCAGCAGCGCGCCGAGTTCGACGATCTCTTTGTCCGCGCCGTATTCCTCGGATAAAATCAACGCTTCCTTTACCACAAGCTTAATGTGCTGCTCCCAGTAGTCTAAATGATCTGCGGAGCTTTCCATGTATTCACGGTTTGCGGTCATGAGCTTGTCTTTGATAAATTCGGTTATGTTCATCTTCGGCATTCCTTTATGTCTCTTATATTTTCTATGTCTGCGTGAAGACAGCTTTTCCGCCGTTATATTCCACACTTCCCGAAGAGCCGTTGACGTTTTGTATTTGAGGTGAGATGTGTCATATTTAGTTAACGGTTATTCATTTTAATGACTGCACGATTTCGTTTTATGCGCATAAACCGACGCCGAATACGGACACTGCATATTGATGTCCATCTCCACAAAATCGTCAACAATAAACCCGGCGGCAGCCATTTCGTTTATATATCCGTCCTTCGTCCTTGCGCGGGCCGGGACAAGCGGGATGCTGACTTTGATACCGCTGCCCATGACCTCTCGCTCCTCAGGCGTATCGTAATCACAGCCCGAGATCTGCTTCCATTCGTCAAACGAGCCGACGACGCCTTCATACGCGTCGGCGCGGTAACTCTCGCGGAAGAACAGCGCGGGCGCGCCGTCCCGCAAAGAGGCGTGTACGTTTTTGAGATACTTCTGCCTGTCGCAGTCGGTCACGAGCATGTGAAAACCCATTACGTCGAGCGCGGCGTCATATTCGCCGGCCGGTCTTTCGTTTACCATGTCGAGCTGCGTGACCGCCGCGTACGGATGACCGGCAAGAACGGTCTTTGCCTTTTTAACCGCGGACGGCGCGATATCAACACCGTGATATATACAGCCGAGCTTTGACAGTATTATGCCGCACGAACCTTCGCCGCAGGCAAATTCGATAATTCGTTTGCCGCGGAGCCCGTTATCGTCAACCCATTTCGACAGTGCCTTTAAAAGAGTCTCGTCGTCCGGCGGATGTCCCCATAACGCCGCTCCGGCGGCGTACACCTTTTTGTAACGTTTTTCATACGCCGTATAATAGGGCGCGGGTTTGCTTGCGGGAACAGCCTCGACGATATCTCCGAAATCGCAGCCGAGATATTCGCATATGGCGAGCAGCACCGACAGCGCGACCTGCCCGTTGCGTCCGAGTTTCGCCATCGTGCTCTTGCTCAGACCTATCGCGTCGCGCAGCTGGCAGTTTTTCACGCCTTTATCCGTCATCAGCTTTAGCAGCTTGTCGTACGATACTCCGTATGAGTTTTTCGCCGATTCCTTCATTATTATGGCACCTCATATATGGGATTGCTTTAAGGATACCATGCTTTTGTATAATTGCAATACCAAAGTGTGAGAGGTCGGACTTTTGTAAAATTATTATTGAAAAAAGATTGACACAGAGTTACATGTGTCCTATACTATTGCAAATCGGAAAGAAAAGCGATAGCCCGCGACGGCTCATATTGTAAACATATCGACGGATGTTCGTCAGATTCAACTCGCAGTGAGTAAGTCATCGGACTTACGGGACATTTACCTGCGGCATCGGGGAGGGAGGTATAAACAATGAGCGGCAATCGGGACAAAATTTTTGACAGATATACCGCCGGCAAAGAGGACGGCAGAGAGACCTTTTCCAGGAATGACGGTTTGGAGTATCATTACACCAAAAAACATTTAGAGGGATTCATAAATCCGACTGACGATGTGCTTGAAATCGGCTGCGCCACGGGCTATTACGGATTTTATTACGCGGAT
>DBRA01000059.1 GCA_002305445.1 Clostridiales bacterium UBA1380
GAAATAAGTGCGTATTCCTGCGTCCATGTTTCCTCGTCGATAACCCGAGAAGCAAGTAGACTGACGCGCCCGTCCTTGACGTCGATGCTGCTGCCGGCGTACCGGTAACCGTCAGGCAACGATTTATACTCGCCGGAGAAGACGGCGTCAACCGTTGTTTTTTCGGCGATTGCGGCGGATTCTCCCGAACAGGACGATAGGCTCATCGCTCCGGCCGCGATAAGCAGAGCAAGCGCGAATGCGAGCGCTCTTTTTCCCATGACAATTACCCTCCGAAAATATAAGTGGTAAATAATGCATAAATTATACAGCCTTTATCTTACTTTATCTTTACAATTTTGTTAATAAAAGGATAACTTTTATATTTGTAGAGCGGATTTGCTTCTGTTTTGCATCGTGCAATATGCTTTTTTACTGAGCAACTAAAATAAAACCGGCTCTTTCGAGCCGGATTTTATTATTCGAGAAGATCCTCCATGACGCAGCCGTCGCAGTCGAAAAAGTCGATGCCCAAAAGCCTCGCGAACGTCGGCGCTTCGTCGACTATCGGGCGGCGCGGCAGCACCGCGCCGTTCTTTATACCCGGCCCTTTCGCTAAGAAGACGGGCTGCGGGCCTTTGTCGGGCAGATGGCCGTGCGTCGCGCGGCCGAGACGGTAGTCCGCAGGGTTGAAGCTTGTCACGAGCGGACGCGTCCACCGCTCCCCGAAGGTCGTGTAGCCGTCGGTCTCGATCACGAACGCAACCGAGTCGTCGGCCCTGAAGCGCTCGCGCTCCTGTATCTCCTCCGCCGTAAAAATTTCGCCGACGCCCCACACGCCATCGTCGCAGAGCCGCTTGAAGAATGCGTAAACCTCGTCGCAGAGCGCCTTGTCGGCGCGATCCTTCACGCAAACGTTGGCCTGTAAGCCGCCGGAGCGCACGAATGCGCGCCAGTCGGCGACGCCGCCGTCCTCGCCGACGTCTATATAGCCCGCTTCGGCGAGCAGGACGTTTAAGTTGACGACGCGCTTTATCTCAAGCTGGCCGTGGTCGGAGACGAGAACGAAGACGGTGTCCTCATATACGCCCGCCTCCTTGAGCGCGTTGCAGAGCTGTCCGATCCACGCGTCCGCTTCGGCGACGCCGGCTGTGACACGGTCGTTGAAGAGGCCGTAGGAATGGCGGTAGCCGTCGACGTTGGCGGGGTGGATCATAAGCAGGTCGGGCGCATGCTCGCGTATGATGTCGCAGGCGCAGGCGACGATGAAATCGTCGCAGTACGGGTGCTTGCGTTCGTGCCCGACGAGCAGCGGCAGGTGGCGCTTAACGATCTCGAGCGTCTCGGGCGAACTGCCCGAGCGCGCGAACGCCGCTTCGGGCGTGTCCTCCGGCGACTGCGACCAGTACTCGTCGATAAGCCAGTCGATGGCGGGGTGGTTGCCGGTGACGGGCCAGAATACCGCCGCCGTAGAAAGCCCCGCACGCTTCGCGGCTGTGAATATATCCGGCGTCTTAACGGCGTCGTGGAACCAAAACCACGGCGATTCGCGGCGCGCGCCGATCTCGACGGCAGCGTTCGCGTATATGCCGTGGCGGTCGACGTAATTGCCGGTCGCGATGCTTGTGTGCTCCGGATATGTAATCGTAGGATATACGGCGCGGATGCTCTCGACGCGCGCGCCGCCGGCGAGGAACCGCTTATAATTCGGCAGCGTTTCAAGGTACGCGAGGTCTTCTGTCACCATCGCGTCGACCGACAAGACGACAAGCTTTCTTTTTCCCATATCCGTCAGTATCTCCCGTAGTTTTGTATTATCGCCATAATGGCGCGCATGCTCGTCAGCAGACTGCCGTTGTTGATAGATCCCGCGGTCGTGAAATTGAGCCCGCGCGCGTCGTTTTCGCGCGCGGCTTCGCAGTCGCGCAGCGTCTCGGCGACGATGCCCTCTATATTGTTGCGCATGAACGTGAACGGCGCGAGCTGCCCGTCGATGCGCGTCCTCGGCATGTACTTGCGGATCTCGCGGACGGTCACGGTCGGGCCGAAGTTGCAGGCCGTGAGGTTAAAGTCGGCGAGCAGCGGTATGAGGTGACCCATCGCGGAGTCGGAGTGCTGATAACGGTAGTCGTTTTCGTTCGGCGCGCAGCGGTCGAAGACGGACTTGAGCACGCGGTAGCCGAACGCCTTATACATCTCGGGCGTCAGCAGGTTGCTGTCGTCGTCGGCGAAAGAGAAGCCGTGGTTGAAGTTTTCCTCTGTGTGTCCCGACTCTCGGATGAACAGCGTCACATATGCGTGTATGACAGCGGCGATCGTGTCGGCGAAGCGCGTGTACAGCGCTTCGTCGTCGTAGTAAAGGTAGAGCAGGTTCTCAACGCCGTAAACCGACGTCGCGAGCGTTACGGGGCCGCGTATGCTCGTAAACTGTCCGGGGCGGCGGCCTGTCGCCTCGTATACGGCGCGGCACTTCTCGTCCCAGTCGGGGGGAAGGACGAACGCGCGGAACGCCTCCTCGTCGGCAATCAGCGCGTCGACTTCGTCGAGCTTCTTCTTCAGGCTTTCCGCGTCTGTCAGCGTGCCGCGCAGCCATGTGGTCTTGCCGTCGAATACGTATTTGCCGCCGAAGATTTCGCCGATTTGCCTGTAACCGGGTATGCCCGGTTTCCTCTTGCCTTCGGGTTCGGGCTTGTGTTCGGCGAGAAGCGGGCGTCCGACGATCTTAACCGCCTTTTCGTTGTAGCGCCTGTTCAGGTCATACCGGCGCTCGGGCGGCGTGTACCCCCACGGTTCGCCCTCCTCGCCCAGCTCGGCAAAGACGCACTCGTCGCTCATCCGTATGCCGAGCGCCACCTGCGGCGCGTCTTTCGAGAAGCAGTTTTCCTCGTGCGCCTTTTCATCGTCGCGCCAGAACTGCTCTATGTCAAGGTCAGGTAAATGCATCCGTTCTTCCCTCCGGATATATTTTTATCTATTTTAGTATTTTTTACTATAAATTACAATAGTAAATATCAGATCGGAAAAATTAATGCCCGCATCCGGAGAACGGCGCGGACATTATTATATCTATTGCAATATCGCGCCGGCTTGTTTATAATGTGAATTAATATATAACCGGAGGGTTTTATCATGGAGTTCGCGAATACCTCCCTTACGCGCGATGAAGTGCGCGGAGCGATAAGGCGCACGGGAGCGCCGCGCCCGCCGCTCGCATTCGTCAAATGGTGGGGCGAAGGACTCGCCGAGCAGTACGGCTCGCGGCTGGGGTATTTCGACCGTTACCGCGAGGACGTATGCGTCGTTTCGTTCCCCGTTCCGTCGTTCAGTCCGCGCAGCGACGGTTTTCACTGGCGTCTGCCGCAGCTTGATACCGCCGTCAGCAAGGCGCACGACGCAAACGCCGCGCTGCCGGATTGGAAGTATCTCGCAGATTTTCTAAAAACGCTGCCCGATACCGATGCGCCGGGACTATTCGATGCCGCGCGCAGATCGGCCGAAGCGGCGAGGTCGCGCGGGCAGTACGTGCTGATTCACCACTGGTCGCTTATGTATGAGCGGATCTGGAATTTCCGCGGAATGGAGAACCTGCTGACCGACTACTACGATTATCCCGACGAGGTGCATGCGCTTCACAAAGCAGTCGCCGATACGGAATTGAAGCTGCTCCGGCGCGCTATCGACGAGGTCCGCCCCGACGGTTACATGATATCGGACGACCTCGGCGGTCAGAATTCGCTTATGATGAGCCCCGTGCAGTTCCGCGCATTTATAAAGCCTTATTATAAACGGATATGGGGCTTCGCACGCGAGCGCGACATCGACGTTTGGCTTCACACATGCGGACATATAACGGAAATCATCGGCGATCTCATCGAATGCGGCTTGTCCGTGCTCCATCCTATTCAAAAGCACACAATGGACTGGAACAAAGCAGCGGCCGACTGGAAGGGCAAGATCACTTTTCTTGTGGGTATGGACGTTCAGGACACGCTCATCAACAGCACGCCCGAGCAGGTGCGCGCGGAAGTAAGGTTGATGCGCGATACGTTCGACTCCTCCTACGGCGGTTTTATGTACGCGGCCGGAAACGGTATTGTCGCAGGCACGCCCTTCGTGAATATTGATGCGTTCATAGACGAGTGCATCCGTTACGGAAACTGATATACATATTATTTTACTGTGCTTTCGCATCATAACCCAACAAAAAAGCCACTCCAA
>DBRA01000034.1:0-14276 GCA_002305445.1 Clostridiales bacterium UBA1380
AATAATAAAAAAAGAAATTCCGGTTGAGCGCATGTCCATGACAGATATACGAAATACGGTGATTAATGATGAAGCATAAATCAGCAGAATATAATAAAATCCCAAAAGGTACCTGGCTGACCACATATGCTGATTTAATGAATAACCTGCTTGTTTTATTTATACTGCTCTACATGTTTTCCATCTTAGATCTGCAGAAATTCAAGCAATTTACTTCAACCATGAGCGCAACGCTGGGGGGCAAAGAATCTGTAACCGAGGCAGTGACGATAGAAAGCGAAGAAATTCCCGATATAATCGAAACTACCGTAGCGTTCACGGAAGAAACGGAGCAAGTCGCGGAAACAACAGCCGCGGAAACCACCGCAGCGGAAACCACCGCTGAAACTATCGAATTAATGGGAACCGGAGTAATGGATGATCTTGACGAATTCGTCAATAAAATAGCGGAAGTCGTCAGGAAAAAAGGTTACGGAGACCAGCTGGTTGTCGAAAGAGTCGATAACTATGTGTATTTAAGACTGAACGAAGGCATACTGTTTTTCCCGAACCGCGCAGACCTGAAACAGGATAGCTATGAAGTACTGAAAATGGTCGCGGATATAATAAACGAAGCCTACGACGAAATATACAAGGTTGAAATCTGCGGGCATACGGCGTGGGTTCAGATAGACACCGACAGCACGAACTTCAACTCGTGGGAACTTTCATCCGAACGCGCGCTGACGGTGCTCAAGTACTTCGTTACCAAGTGCGACATGCCGAAGGATAAGCTGATTATGTCGGCTTACTCCAGCACAGAACCGTATACCGAGGGCAGAACAGAAGAAGAAAAAGCCATGAACAGGCGTGTCGAGATCAGATTATCCCGCATGATCGACGTTAAAAATAACGGACTTAATTAATAAATGCATTGAATTATAAAGTCTGCACTGTCGGCGCATGACGCATCATAATAAAAAAGTGCGGTGTATGTTAAACATACACCGCACTCTTTATTGCGATAATTTACCGGTTTGTAGTTTGAATATAAATCGAGCGCTGCGTTCGGGCCGCAGATCGGTGATGAGCCGCGGCAGCGCTGCAAAGCAGACAAAAATGCCGTTTGACAGCGCATGAATGTTTACTTTTTTAAATGATTTCAATGATTTACGCCTTCTTATAGTGCCTGTATTTTTCGACGGCGTCGAGGACGGCGGCCATGTTCCGCAGCGGAACATCGTAGTTGAGCTCGATGTTCAGTCCGAGCCCGCCCTCCGGCAGGTACAGCTCCTCTACGCATTCGGCGACATGCGACTCGAGCTCCGACGGTGTCGCGACGGGAAACAGCTGGCGGTCGAGGTCGAGGTTGATCGCGATCCGCTGTTCGCGGCGGCATACGCGGACGAGGTTGTCGATGCCGTTCGCGCGGTACTGCGGGTTTATCATATCGACGCCGCATTCAACGAGGTCGGGCATTATCTCGTAGATGCAGCCGTCTGTGTGCATGTAGATAAGCGTGTCCGGGCGGTTCTTTTTTATCATGCCGTAAAGTTCCGCGAAGCATGGCTTCAGATACTTTCTCCAGCGCGGCGCGCCTATCGCCAGTCCCTTCTGCATCCCGAGGTCGTCGCCGAAATACGCGACGGCGCCGAGATTCGGCAGTATAACCTCCATCTGGCGGCGGTTGTACTCGAGAACCTTACCGATCAGCACGTCGATCGCCTCGCCTTCCTCACCGAAGAGCTCCATCGCAAACTCGAAGCCGCAAAGGTCTAAAAGGCGCAGGTACATGAAGCCGTGCGGAAAACGGCCGTCACGGTTCTCCGGAACCTTCAGCGTGAAGATGTCCTCCTCCGACTTGACGGGGTGACCCTTCACAATTGCCTCCATTCCCTCGTCGATATTCTCCCAGACGCAGCCCCACTCGTCGACGTGGCTGCCCCTGTGGTACGTATCGCCGTATGAGAGATGCTCGTAGTCGACCTTTCTGCCGCCGAAAAACTGCGGATACTCGTCGATCAGCCGCTGAAGCTCCGCGCCGTACTTAATCCACGCCGCGGGGAGAAGACCTACGCCCACCGGAATCGTCTCGGGCGACTCGAATCGCATCGCCTGCTGCAATAAGTCTGCCATGGTTTATTACCTCTTTTATATGTAATTTATGTAATTCGGTAATAAGCGGGTTATCGGTTGGTGGAATGAGATTATTACCGCCGCCGGATGCGCTTTTTTATAAAAAGGACTTCCGTATAATGGCGGAAGTCCTTTTTTTGTAAAGAACGGGAATTATTTCGAAGTCGCAACCGCGACGGCGCAGGCGACGGTGGCGCCGACCATCGGGTTGTTGCCCATGCCGATCAGACCCATCATCTCGACGTGAGCCGGAACGGAGGAGGAGCCGGCGAACTGTGCGTCGCCGTGCATGCGGCCCATAGAGTCGGTCAGACCGTAGGAGACGGGGCCGGCAGCCATGTTGTCGGGGTGCAGCGTGCGTCCCGTGCCGCCGCCGGACGCGACGGAGAAGTACTTCTTGCCGTTCTCGACCGCCCATTTCTTATATGTGCCGGCGACGAGGTGCTGGAAGCGCGTCGGGTTGGTCGAGTTGCCGGTGATGGAAACGTCGACGCCCTCATGCTTCATGATGGCGACGCCCTCGAGGACGTCGTTCGCGCCGTAGACCTTGACCTTAGCCTTTTCGCCGTCGCTGTACGGTTTCTCGTAGACGATCTTCAGTTCGTCGTTGTAGAAGTCGTACTCGGTGCAGACGTAGGTGAAGCCGTTGATGCGGCTGATTATGAACGCGGCGTCCTTGCCGAGTCCGTTGAGGATGACGCGGAGCGGCTCCTTGCGCACCTTGTTGGCGGTGCGGGCGATGCCGATGGCGCCTTCGGCGGCCGCGAAGGACTCGTGTCCGGCGAGGAAGCAGAAGCACTTCGTCTCGTCGCGGAGCAGCATAGCGCCCAGATTGCCGTGGCCGAGGCCGACCTTGCGGTTTTCGGCGACGGAGCCGGGGATGCAGAACGCCTGAAGTCCGATGCCGATCGCTTCGGCGGCTTCGGCGGCGGTTTTTACTTTCTTTTTAAGCGCGATAGCGCAGCCAAGCGTATACGCCCACGATGCGTTGTCAAAAGCGATGGGCTGCACGCCCTTGACGATGGCGTCGGGATCGAAGCCGGCGTCGAGGCAGAGCGCGCGGGCCGCTTCAAGATCGGCGATCCCGTATTCGGCGAGACACGCCTCGATCTTGGGCATGCGGCGTTCCTTGCCTTCAAAAGTCACGTTGTTAGACATTTTTCGCTCTCCCTTCTCTTATTCCTTGCGCGGATCTATGTACTTTTTGGCTTCGTCATAGCGCCCGTAGGTCTTGATGTTGGATTCGTAGGCTTCCTTCGGATCCTTGCCGCCTCTGATAGCCTCCATCATCTTGCCGAGGTGGACGAACTTGTAGCCGATAATTTCGCTGTTCTCGTCGAGACCGAGCGAAAGTATGTAGCCTTCCGCCATTTCAAGGTAGCGGACGCCCTTCACGTTGGTCGCGAATATGGTGCCGGTCTGCGAGCGCAGGCCCTTGCCGAGGTCCTCGAGCGAAGCGCCGATGGGCAGACCGCCCTCGGAGAAAGCCGTCTGGGAACGGCCGTATGCGAGCTGCTTGAATATCTCGCGCATAGCGACGTTGATGGCGTCGCAGACGAGGTCGGTGTTGAGCGCCTCGAGCAGCGTCTTGCCCTGCAGGATTTCTGCGGCCATCGCGGCGCTGTGGGTCATGCCGGAGCAGCCGATCGTCTCGACGAGAGCTTCCTGTATAATGCCGTCCTTGACGTTGAGCGTGAGCTTGCACGCGCCCTGCTGCGGAGCGCACCAGCCTATGCCGTGCGATAAACCGGAAATATCTTTGATCTCATATGCCTTGACCCACTTCCCCTCTTCGGGTATGGGAGCCGGACCGTGCTTCGGGCCTTTGGCGACGATGCACATGTTTTCCACTTCATGGGAATAAGCGAAATCGCCCATCGTTTCATGTCTCCTTTTATCGAATACTTGCGTTAACGGATTTATTATATCGTATAAAACACTATAAATCAATTGATAATTATTAATTTTTCATTGAGCCGTTAAGCCGTACGGCGAGCGGCAAAATAAGCGTTGCAATATAGGAAGTGTGATGATATTATATATATATATTTCGGATAATAACATCGGTGAGGTATAGTTGTGACGGTATCTTCGTTATCTGTCGCCGCGATAATATGCACGCTCATTTTATCGACAGTTCTTCCCGCCGTTTTAGTCTTATGGTATTCGGTCAAACGGAAGGGTGCGATGAGCGCCGCGCTGCTCGGTTCGCTCGGCTTTATCATTCCGCAGCTCATCATCAGGATCCCGCTGCTCACGCTCCTTGCGTCGACGCAGGGTTACGCCGGCTTTGCGGCGGCGCATCCCGTCGCGCTGCTGTTTCTTGTCGCGCTGTCCGCGGCGCTCTTTGAAACGGCGGGGCGTCTTTTCGTGTTCGGCGTGCTCCTAAAAAATAATCTGTGCTCCGTAACCGCGTTCGGAGCCGGACTCGGCCACGGCGCGGCGGAGTCGATACTGCTGATCGGCGGCACGTACATCAGCAATCTGTCGCTCGCCTTGATGATAAACACGGGAACGCTGCCGGCGGGCGAGGCATATGCCATCGCGGCTCAGACGCTCGCCTCGACAGACCCGCAGCTGTTTCTGGCGGCGGGCGCCGAGCGCGTCTTTACATTGGCGATACAGCTCGCGCTTTCGGTGACAGTCTGTTTCTTCATGGCAAAGGGGCGCACGCTTTTCGGAGCGTTGTTCGCAATCGCCGTGCATACGGCGATAGACTTCTTTATCCCGCTGCTCTCGCTGAACGGCGCGCCGACGGCTCTCACCGAGTCGATCCTTTTGATAATCGCTGTGGGCGCGCTCGCGCTCGCGATGCGGGAACGCAAAAAGTTCAAGTCCGCGGCCGGCACGGACGCAGATGACGCCGGCGCGGACGATGACGCCGGCGATAACAGCGGCGACGACATCACCGACGGCGGCAATAATTAATGCAGGCAGCGGAGGAGGCAGACGATGGCACGCGAGTGGACAGGCGATCAGCTGAAGGCGATCGAAGCGCGCGGCAGCGACATTCTTGTGTCGGCGGCGGCAGGCTCCGGCAAGACGGCGACACTGACCGAGCGCATAACGCGCCGCGTCGCGTCCGGCGAGCTCGACATCGGGCGAACGCTGATCGTCACATTCACGCGGGCGGCGGCGAACGAACTGCGCGAGCGCATCGCAGCGTCGCTCGCCGACGCGATCGAAAAAAATCCCGACGACGAGAGGCTGCGCTCGCAGCTCCTCGCGCTGCCGAGCGCGTCGATCGGGACGATACATAGCTTCTGTCTGCGCGTGCTGCGGCCGAATTATACCCGTTTCGGTCTGCCGCCGCGCTTCCGCGTCGCGGACGGGCCGGAGCTTACGATGATGCGCCGCGCCGCGATGGACGAAACGCTCGACGCGCTTTATGACGCGCCCGCCGACACCCCCGTGTCCGGCGAGGCCGATTTTTTAACCGTCGCCGACACACTTACGCCAGCGCGCAACGAGAGCGGGCTCGCCAATACGCTGCTTTCGCTGTGGGACAGGCTGTCGTCGTATCCGCGCGGCGTCTTCGCACTTGCGGACAGGGCCGACGAGCTTAAGCGTGACGCGGGCCGACCGTTTCTCGAAACCGCGTACGGCTCCGTGTTTGTGCGGTATTACCGTGCGAGGCTCGCGTCCATCCGCGCCGATTTCGCGCTCTGCGCGGACGATCTCGCACAAGACGGCGAGCCCGTCACAAAATATCTTTCCACGCTCGCCGAAGACGACGGCTTCGCCGAACGGTTGTCCGATGCTCTCGCCGCGGGCGATTTCGACGCCTGTCGAAATATCTGTACAGGTTTCTCGTTTTCGCGCCTGCCGTCGGTGAAAAAGGAAGCGCAGACCGACGCGGCAATTTTATACAAGCTGCGCCGCGATGATCTTAAGGAGCTTTATAAATCCGCGGCTGCGATATTTACCGTGCCGGAAACGGATACGGCGGATGCGTTCGCCGAAACCGCTACGCTGCTGCGCGGTCTGTACCGCGTGCTGCGCGCGTTCGGCGAGAATTTTTCGGCGCGAAAGAAGAAAGCCGGCGCGGCGGACTTCAGCGACCTCGAGCGCAGTGCGCTCGAACTGCTGACCGAAGACGGCGATCCGTCGCGCCCGAGCGCCGCCGCGCGCGCGCTCGCGGAGCAGTACGACGAAGTCGCAGTCGACGAGTATCAGGACACGAACCGCATCCAGGACGCCGTTTTCGCGGCGATCGGCAGCGGGCGACGCTTCCTCGTCGGCGACGTGAAGCAGTCCATCTACGGCTTCCGCGGCGCGGAGCCGTCCATCTTCGCCGCGTACAGCGACGCGTTCGGACGCGGCGACGGCGGCGAACTGATCCCGCTGTCCGCCAACTTCCGTTCCGGCGACAGCGTTATAAGCTTTGTCAACGCGGTCTCGGAGGTGATGTTCGGCGGCGCGGAGAGCGGTATAGTCGCGTTCGGCGAATCGGACCGTCTGATGCCGGGGCTGCACAAGAAAACGCCGCCGGCGGAGGTCATACTCGTCGCGAAGGCGCGCCGTTCCGCCGCCGATGCCGACGCTGAGGGCGATGACGACGACGACGCGGCGGACGCCGCTTCCGAATGCGACGTTGTCGCCGGACGCGTCGCCGACCTTATCGCGACGGGCAGGCTCGCCGACGGCAGCCCTATCAAACCCGACGACATAGCTGTCATCCTGCGCGGCGCGAACGTACGCGCTTCCCTATACGCCGAAGCGCTCGAAAAGCGCGGCGTCTCCTGCGGCATCGCTGCGGAGCGCGAGTTTTTCGAATACCCGGAGATACTGCTGTCGCTCTGCGTCCTCAACGCGGCGGACAACCCGTCGCGCGACGTTTATCTCGCCGGGCTCGCGCGCTCCCCGCTTTTCGGCTTCACGCTCGACGATCTTGTGCGCGTCAGACGCACTAAGGACGGTGATCCGCTCTGGTACCGCGTGCGCGACATCGCGCTCGACGGAACGGACGACTCAAATGCCGACGAATCCTGCGAGCACGTGGGTATTTCGGCGATTGACGAAGATGCTTCTTTTTCGTCAGATGCCGATATTGGCGCCGAACATAGCAGTGTTTGTTCTGCAGCTGACGAAAACAGCCCATCTTGTTCAGCATCTGTAAAATATTGCTATCCCGAAATCGACGATACCCTGCGCGAAAAATGCCGCGCGCTGTATGAAGGCGTGCGGTCGCTGCGTCAGCATGCCCGAACCGAGCCGACCGACAGATTTTTCGAGCGCGTCAGGCGAGAACTGGGGCTTTACGACCTCGCGCAGGACGAGCTCGCCCGCGCGCGGCTCGACCGCCTCGCCGACTACGCCCGCCGTTATGAACACGGCAGCTTCAAGGGAATATCCGGCTTCATCGACTACCTCGGCGCGCTCGCGGCCGACGGCGACTCTGACGCGTCCGGCGCTCCGAAGGCGGAGACGGCCGGAGCCGTTAAAATCATGAGCGTCCACGCAAGCAAGGGGCTCGAGTATCCCGTCGTCATCGTCGCCGACTGCGGAAAGCCGTTCAACACTTCGGACAGCCGCGACGATATGCTGCTCTGCGCCGACCGCGGCTCCGACACACCGCTCGCCGCGCTGAAGCTGCGCCGTTCCGGCGAACTGGCGAAGCGCGATACGCTGCTTCGCGTCGCTGTCGCCGCGCGCGAAAAGGAGCTTTTAGTCGAGGAAGAGATGCGGATTCTTTACGTCGCGATGACGCGTGCGCGCGAACGGCTCATCATGACCGGCACGATAAGCGATCCGGAGGGCGAGATCGAGGCGGTGCGTATCAAGGCGCGTCTTGGCGCGAAAATCGATTCCGGCGGCGCGCGCTGCTTCTTTGACTGGGTGATTCCGGCGGCGGTGCGCAGCTCCGACGTCGCTCTTAGCTGCGTGCTGTCCGACGCCGGGGTTTCTACCACCGTTGGTAAAGCCGATTCGGCTGACGAAAACGACGGCGGCGACGCGGCGGCCGATTCCGGCAGCGTCGTCGACTTTTCGGCGCGTTTCGCGTTCAAGTATCCATATTCGCATCTTGCGCGCGTACCGGCGAAGCTTACTGTTTCAAAGCTGTACCCCTCCGTGCTCGATGAAGGCGAGGAGGCGGACGAAAATATCGTCGATTTCGATAGGCGTCCGTCTTTTATGGCGGATGCAGAAACTACAAGCGCCGAAAACAGCCGCCTGCGCGGTACGGCGACGCATATTTTTCTGCAGTTCGCTGACTTTAGCCGCTTAACTCTCGAGACCGTCGAAGACGAGCTCGACTATCTTGTTAAAAACGCGTTCATGACGAGCGAAACGGCCGCGCTTGTACGTGTCGGTGAGCTTCGCGCGTTCGCCGCGTCGGAGCTGTTTTCGCGCATTAAAAATGCGCGGTCGCTTTGGCGCGAGTTCCGCTTCAACATTACGCTGCCGGCTGACCGGTTTACTCTCGAACCGGAGCTGCGCGAAGCGCTCGCCGGCGAGGAAATGCTCGTTCAGGGCGTCGTCGACGCGCTATTTGTCGACGCGGACGGAAAACTCGTGCTCGCCGATTATAAAACCGACAGGCTGACCGCTAGGCAGCTCGCCGATTACGACGCGGCGCACAAGCTGCTTATCGAGCGCCATGCCGGGCAGCTTTCATATTACCGCGAGGCGTGCGCGAAAATGTTCGGCAGATCGCCGGACGAGGTGCTGATTTATTCGACCGCATCGGCAAAAACATATCCTGTGTAAATATGAGGAATAATAAAAACCGCAGGCAGCGAACGCTGTCTGCGGTTTTCTGCATATGTGAAATATCCTGAGATTTTATGCAGTTGTATTATTTTACGGATGCATTTTATGCGTTTGCAAAACTGACAGTCGAACGCTCGTCGTTTTTGCCGAATGCGACGGTCGTGCCGTTGCTGTTAATCACACGCCAGCCGTTTTTATCAACCTCGATTGAAAACGTCTGACCGAAGGCGCGGATGTCGCTCATAGTGATGTGGTCAAGGCACGCGGGAAGGCGCGGAGCGAGCGAAAATGCGTCGAAGCCCTCCGGCTCGATGCCGAGCAGACCCTCGGTAAAGATGCGGCAGTACAGCGCGCTCTCGGCGCTGAGATGGCGCCGGCCGCCCTCCGGATACGCTTCGACCGGATACGGCACGCGCTCGCCGAGCAGGCGGTTTTCGCTGTAGCGGAGCAGCTCGTGCATTGCCTCCTCCGTCTTGCCGGCGGCGAACAGGCCGCGCAATCCGTAGAGCGTAGAGCGGTCCCATACGGTCGTATCGTCCTCTGCGGTCAGAAGACCGTCCGGCGTCAGAAGGTGATCCGACAGCAGCGCGTCGGTCGTACCGTCGACGCGCTCCTTGAGTCCGACGCAGAGCGGCAGGCACAGCCACGATCTGAGGACTTCGCAGCCCTTATAATAGGCATATGTCTCGTACCCCTCGACGACGGCGCCGAAGTGCTTCTCGATCGCGGCCGCGAGCGCGTCGGCTTCCGCCGTATAGCGGCGCGCCGTATCGTCCTCGCCGAACGCCGCGGCCACCTTCGACGCAGAACGGAGGCCCGCGTAGCAGAGGCACGAGGTCGACAGGTTGGCGTCGCCGGACGGGAAGCGGCCCTCAAGCTCGTCCGAGTCGGACGCGATCACGCCGTCATCGGTTTTCTTTTCAAGGCAGTACTCCGCGGACCACTTTACGCCGCCCCAGAGCTTTTTCGCCATTTCGAGGTCGCCGCATGCGAGCAGGAAGCGAGAGCAGCCGTACAGATACATCGCGGCGTCGCCGCGGTCGCCGGCGCCGTCCCAGTAATCGACGCCCTCCGCAATGATCGACGACGGTATCGGATTCTTCGCGTCGTCCATGAACGGCAGATACAGCTTGTACGCGTTGTACGACGCGTCTTTTAAGATATCGTCGCCGGTGAACGCGAACCACGGGCCGGCGTATTCGACCTGATCGTTGCACCAGACCGCGGCGTAATAAGACTTGCCGCCGGGACTGTGGAGAAGTCCTGCCTTGGTGTCGAATATGCTCTCGCCGGCGCGCACCTTCGAGAACGCGTAAAGCGCGTCGATGACGCCGTTGCCGGTTTCGAGCGAAGCCGGGGCGCGCAGACGCTCGATCTCCGCGCGGCGCGCCGACAGCTCAGCCGCGGCGTCGCACACCGGCGTCTCCTCGGACGCCAGCCGGCCGGTGTACGTGACGGCAAACGAGACGGTTTCGCCGGGAGCTGCTACGGCTCCGTCAAAGAGGCAGACCGCCTCCGCGATGCAGACGCCCATCGGGCCGCGCGCGTCCGTTATGCGCGAAACGCCCGCCTTGTCGACGCTCACGCGGATGGACGAGCCGGAATTGTTCGTTACGCGCACGAGCTCTATCGCAATCTTTTTCGTATTCGCCGGATAGAATATGCGCTCGACCGTCGCGACGCCCGCCGTCGTATAGAAGCGGAGCGTGCCGTCGATCACGACGCGTTCGGCGCGCTCAGCCGCCGCCTCGCCGTCGAGAAGCAGATGCGGGGCTTTTCCTTCGGGTACGGTGAACTGGAACGATGCGTGCGTATTGTTCGGGCGCGTACGCAGCGCCGGAAAAACAACATGGCGCGAAAGAACGGCGCCGCCGTTTTCATCCATACCGTACCGCACGATGTACGATACGCCGCGCCCTGCCATTTCAATATCGTCGCTGTGCGCCGCTTGCGCGTCAGCGCCGCCGCAGACCCATTCGATCGCGCGTCCGCGGGGGAGAAGATGCCATCTGGCCATATGATAATACCTCACAATTTTATCGCACCGAGACGTGGTCGTCATATCGGCTTCTCTATTTTACCACATGAGCGTCGAATAAAAAAGATTGTATTAAAGGATTTTCTATGTTATAATTATAAACTGTAATTTTTTAGGTATGTATCATTAATATGGATATGGGACTGCTGTTTACATATGGCGACAAGATTTTCTAAAAGACGCTTAGCCGCCGGCGCGGCAGCCGTCGTGACGGCTCTCGTCGCCGCCGGATCTCTCGGCGCGTTTGCCGCATGGAACACGTACTTTTCACCGGGATGGCACACATGCGACGGCGTCACCTATTACATTGAAAAAGCTCCGTTCGGCCGCGCAACCGGGCTGCGAATCCTGAAGGGCGAAACCTACTGCTTTGACGAAAACGGCGCGCCCATGACAGGATGGATAACGCTTGCCGGCCAGAAGCGCTACTTCCTGCCGGCAGGCCCCGCCGCGACGGGCGTTCACGAAATCGACGGCATCGCATACAATTTTGGCGCGGACGGCATACTCCGCACCGGTTTTTCTTATGTGGGCGGCGCGCTCTGCCGTTTTGACGAGCACGGCTACCGCGTCGACGGCTTTTTTGATGTCGACGGATGCAGGTATCACGCGGACAACGGTTATGTGAGCACCGGCTTTACCGAGATCGACGGCGCTGTGTACTACTTCGGCGACGACGGCGTCATGCATACGGGAACGCTCGAGGTCGACGGCGCCGTATACTGTTTCGGCGAGGACGGCGCTATGGTGACCGGCTGGCGCGAAAGCGAGAAAGGCCGCGAATACTACGGCGGCGACGGCGTGCGCGCCGCGGGGCTTCGCGAAATCGACGGCGCGACATACTGCTTCGCCGCCGACGGCGCGATGATGACGGGCGCAGTCGTATACGAAGGCTCCGACTATTACTTCCGGCAGACGGGCGAGCTTGCCGAAGGCTTCGCGCTCGTCGACGGCGCGCTGAAATATACGGGCGGCGACGCGCCTACGGGCTGGTATGAAATCGACAACAGCCGCTTCTACTTCACCGAAGACGGCGAAGCCGTCACGGGCGAGGTCGAGATCGACGGCAAGAACTACGTCTTCTCGCCGGACGGCGTCATGCTGACGGGGCTTGTAGGCGGAAAGTATTACGGCGACGACGGCGTGCGCCTCTCCGGCTGGCAGACGATTGACGGCGAAAAACTCTATATAACAATAAGCGGCAATGCCGCGCAGGGATTTTTGAGCATCGGCGGCGCGACATACCTCTTCACGGACGGCAAACACGCGACCGGCATGACCGAGTACGGCGGCAAGCGCTATATTTTCGGCGACGACGGCGTCATGCTGACCGGCATCGTCGAGTGGAACGGCGAAAAGTATTCGCTCGGTTCGACAGGCGAGCTGCGGACAGGCTGGGTCGAGCGGAACGGCGCGAAGTATTACCTTAACGACCACGGCTTCGCCGTCACCGGGCTGCAGAAGATCGGCGCGGCGACGTATATCTTCAGCGACGACGGCGTAATGGCGACCGGCTCCGCAGAGTATGACGGCAGGCAGTATATGCTTGACGAAGACGGCCGCGCGCTCGTCGGCGAGGTGACGGTCGACGGCGTGACGCGCTATTACGGCGACGACGGCGCGCTCGCATACGGCTGGACCGTCATGAACGGCAAGACATACTACTTCGACGGCAACAACCGCTACGCGACCGGCAAGACCGAGATAGACGGCGAAACATACGGCTTCTTCAACGACGGGACGTTCGTCACGGGCTGGTATGACGCCGGCGGCAGCCGGTATTATCTCGACTCGCACGGGCTCGCCGTCACAGGTTGGAATACGATAGGCGGCAAGCTGTATTACTTCGACAGCTTCGGCGTTATGGAGCGGAACACGACGCGCGACGTATACGACATCGGCGCTGACGGCGTCGCCGTCAAAAAAGAGGCGACGGTCGAGAACCTCGAGGCGTGGATACGCGACATACTTGCGCAGAACGGCACGGACATCGACTCGATCTATGAATACGTGCGCAAATGCATCAAATACAAGAAGATGGATAAGGGCGCGTCGAATGCGGAGATGGCCGTCTATTCGCTCAACTACCACCGCGGCGCGTGCTACCACTTCGCGGCGCTGACGCATTATCTGCTCGAATACGCCGGATACGAAAACCGGATCATCAACGGCGCGGGACTTTTCGGCCTCGCGGACGAGCACTACTGGAACCTCGTCAAAATCGACAGAAAGTGGTACCACCTCGACACGCTTCAGAAACAGAAGCTCGTCACCGATAAATATCTCATATCACAGGGCTACAGCTGGGATCGAACGAAATGGCCCGCGACGCCGTAACCGCTCGCCGGTCCTACTCACGGGTATAATTTATGGTTTTTTCATCCTGTACGTTTCTTTTTATCTTTCTTCCCTTCTGCTTCGTCATGCACGCGGTTCTGCCCGGGATGCGGGCGAAAAACGCGTTCCTCATAGCCGCAAGCCTGTTCTTTTACGCGTTCGGCGAGCCGGTTTACGTGCTGCTGATGATCGCGTCGGCGGCGGCCAATTACGCGGCGGGACTGCTGATAAGTTCGGGCAACGCGACGCCGGCGCGCAGAAAAGCCGTACTAGCGGCGACCGTAGCGGTCAACCTCGCGGCGCTCGGCGTGTTCAAATACGCCGGCTTCGCCGTCGAATGCGTCAACGCGGTTCTGCCGTTTTCGCTTCCGGTGCCGCAGATACGGCTGCCGATCGGCATCAGCTTTTTCACGTTTCAGGCGCTCTCTTACGTGATCGACGTCTATCGCGGCGAAACGCCGGTTCAGCGCAGCTTTCCGCGGCTTTTACTGTATGTGGCCCTCTTCCCTCAGCTGATCGCGGGTCCGATTGTGAAATACTCCGACGTGGCGGCGCAGCTCGAGAACAGGACCGTTACCGCTGACGGCGCTTCGGCGGGCGCGCGTCGGTTCATATGCGGCCTTTCAAAGAAGCTGCTGCTCGCCAACACGGCCGGCGCCGTCGCGGACGCCGCTTTCGCGGCGACGTCGCTCACCGCGCCCGCGGCGTGGATCGGCGCCGTCGCATACTGTCTGCAGATATACTTCGACTTCTCCGGTTATTCCGATATGGCGCTGGGGCTGGGCAGGATGTTCGGCTTCACGTTCCTCGAAAACTTCAACTACCCGTATACGGCGGTATCGGTGCAGGACTTCTGGCGTCGCTGGCACATATCGCTCTCGAGCTGGTTCCGCGACTACCTTTACATACCGCTCGGCGGCAACAGGGTATACCGCGCCGAAGCCGCGGCGCTGCCCGAAGGAGTAAAAAAGCGTGCTCTCCTGCGTAAAAACGCGCGTCGCACCGCAGTCAACCGCATGCTCGTGTTCCTCTGCACCGGCATATGGCACGGCGCGAACATGACGTTCCTTTT
>DBRA01000034.1:14281-16195 GCA_002305445.1 Clostridiales bacterium UBA1380
GCCGCTTGCGCGCATATATACGCTCGCCGTCGTGCTGTTCGGTTTCGTTCTGTTCCGCGCGGATTCGGTCGCGGCGGCGCTTTCATATGCGGGCGCGATGTTCACGGGCGGATTTTCGCTCGCTTCACCCGTCATAGCGATGCTCGACCCGTACACGCTGTTTATCTTCGCCGCGGCGCTCATACTGTGCGCACCTGTTTCACGCGCGCTCGGCCGCGTCCGCGCGCTCGAGTGCGCCGCATGGCCCGCCTCGCTCGCGCTTTTCGCGCTCTGCGTTATAAATCTGGCGGGAGCGACCTTCAACCCGTTCATCTACTTCAGATTTTAGGAGGCGACGCGTAGAAATATGAAAAAAAGCACTGCGCGCGCCTTAAAGGTCGCATATGTTTCGCTGTTTATCGCCGCATGCGCGGCGTTCGGCGCGCTCACGCCCGTTTTCGGCGGCTACGACGGCACCGAAAACAAGTCGCCGGCGAAAACGCCGGAGCTGATCGTTGACGGCGCGTTGAACACCGCCGCCGGCACCGAATTCGAGAGCTGGTTCAGCGAACGCTTCGCGTTCCGCAGCCCGCTCGTCACCGCAAACGCGCTTATCCGCGCGAACCTCTTCTCATCGAGCGCCGAAGACGACGTGATCATCGGTTCCGACGGCTGGCTGTATTATGCCGGCACCGCCGCCGACTACACGGGCGAGCGCGCAATTAGCGTGCGCGGGATAAACGCGCTCGCGATAAAGCTCGGACTTATGGCCGAATACGTCGAAAGCGTGGGCGGCAGGTTCGTCTTCGCCGCCGCACCAAATAAAAACACAGTCGTGCCGAACCATATGCCGCCGCGCTACGTCAAATCAACCGGTGCTGGCAACTTAGACCGGCTCTACGATGCCGTCGCATCGTACCCGGACATAAACGCGCCGGATCTGCGCGATGCGCTCACGGAGAGCGATTATCAGAAACGCGACACGCACTGGAACGGCGGCGGCGCGCTCAAAGGCTATATCTCCATAATCGGCGCGGCGGGCCGCGAGCCGGGTGCTTTCGCCGGAGCGCCGCTCGTTAAAACAGACGATTTCCCGGGCGACCTCGACAAGATGCTCTACCCCGCGCTCGAGCTGTACGACGAACGCGTCGGCGTCAACTACGCGTGGAGCTACAAATTCACGTCGCGCTACCGCTCCGAGGACGACATCACGATCACGTCCGAATGCGGCGCGGGCGACGGGACCGCGCTCGTCTTCCGCGATAGCTTCTGCCGCGCGATGATTCCGTTTTTCGCGCAGGACTTCTCATCGTGCGTTTTCTCACGCGCGACTCCGTACCGCTTTGACGAGCTCGGCAGCGCCGACGTCGTCGTCGTTGAGATCGCCGAGCGCAACCTGAGCGCACTGCTCGAACAGGAGACCGTATTTCCCGCACCGGAGCGCGACGAATCCGCTGTCAATCTGACCGTCGTGGATGCCGAGGTCGATTTCGGCGAAGCATACGGAATGACGCTGCTGCGCGGCGAAATCGCCATGAGAGTGCCGGAAGGCGCGCGAATATATGTCCGCGCGGACGGGCGCTTATACGAGTGCACTCCGACCGGCGACGCGTCGTTCTGCGCGTACATCGAAGGCGGGTGCGGCGACGCCGAAGTTTATATCGGCAGAAGGCGCGCATAATATTATGAAACAGGAAAGGCATAAATCAGGATGAAACGCAGTACAATTATCCTTGCCGCGCTTCTTTTCGCGGCGTCTCTCGCATCGTGCGAAGCGCAGGCCGTACCGGCAGGCGCGGACACGGCGCAGTCGGGCACGGAATCGTCGGGTGCCGATACGACCGCCGGACAGATTGAAACACAGGCGCTCACGATGGGCGAATTCAGCGAGCAGAGCGACCTCTCGTTCACCGTAAACGGCGTCACGCTGCGGCC
>DBRA01000034.1:16338-29933 GCA_002305445.1 Clostridiales bacterium UBA1380
GGTCGAGGACGGCGTAGTCGCGATCGTGGAAATTGTGAGCTTCAACTGAAGCGGAATCGACACCTATCATAAATATAAGGGGGCGGTAATATGGACGCAAGGATCAGAGCGGCGGCTTTTGCCGTTGCGCTTATCGCTGTAATAAGCGCGGCGCCGGCCGCGTCACCCCGCGCGCGGGCCGACGACAATGTCGAGGAGACGACCGGCGAAACCGAGGAAACCACGTCCATAAACCTCAGCGATATATTCAACCCGAAGAATGAAACGACGGCGCCTGTGACGACCGTTCAACCCGTCATAACGACAGCGCCTTCCGTTGTCACAACAGCGCCCGTGAGCGAAGAACCGGTCACGACGGAAGGAACGGTCGACGATATCCCGTTTGAGACGGAGCCTCCCGTGTCGACCGCACCCGTCACGGCCGAACCGGTTGTGACGACAGTTCCCGTGACATCCGAGACGACGGCCGCTCCGGAGGAGCCTGCCGCGCCCGACGCCGAAGCTGCGACGCACAGAGCTTTCCGCGACGCATCGCTTCTGCGCTCGCCCGGCGGCAGCGCGATCGGCAAGATCGCCGCCGGCGAGCCCGTCTACGCCGTCGAAGAGTCGGGATGGCTGCGTATCATCGAAAGCGGCGAGACGAAGGGCTACTGCTCGCCCGACGACTTTGTGTCAGCGTCGGTCAAGATTTACGCCTCGCTGCCGGTCGAGTACGGCACGTTCCGCATAGGCGAGGGCGAAACGCACGAAGCATACTCGCACCTCGTCGACGTCGCGGAGTACAACGACGCGCTCGACGTACCGATGATAATCGACATGAAGCTGAGCCGCGACGATCCGAACAGCCTGTTCCCGCGCAAGGCGTTTTACAGGCGCAATCTGTGCATGCTGCAGTATGACGCCGTTAAGGCGCTGCTCGTGGCGCAAAGCAAATTCGTCAAGTACGGCTATACGATCAAGATATGCGACGCGTACAGGCCGACAAGCGTTCAGCGGAGCTGGTTCTCGATAGTCCGCGTGCACAAATGGGTCGCCAGCCCCGATTACGGCGACGGCGGTATGCATGACCGCGGCGTCGCGGTCGACATAACGCTCGTCGACATCAAAACCGGCAAAGAGCTTGAGATGCCGACCGCCATGCACACGTTCTCGGAGGATAGCGCGCGCACGGCGACAAACTGGAGCGAGGCCGCGAAGGCAAACGTCAGCCTTATGACCAACGTCATGGTATCCTGCGGCTTTACGACAATTTCGTCCGAGTGGTGGCACTTCCAGCTTGCAGACAAGAACAAGTACCTGCCGACCGATCATCCGATCGACTCGATACCGCTCGTGCTCGCCCACTGACGCATATGACGACAAATAACATATATCCGGTGTAAAAAATGCAGAAAAAAGCAAGAGAAAAAAACCGTCTCCAGAGAAGGCGCATCTGCCCCGGCTGCCCAGTGACGGTGGAGCGCGCCGTGCTGATATCGGCGGACGGCAGAGACGTATTGCGCATCGAGATGCGCAACGACTCCGGCAGCGTGCTCACCGGCGTGACGTTTCTTGTGTCGATAAGATGCGCCGACGCGGCGGAAGATTCCGACCCTGTCGCCGTGCGGGTCCGGTACCGCAACACACGCGTCATGCCGGGCGCTGCGGCCGCGTGCCGGTCGGCACTGACCGTCCCCGCGGAGAACATACGCTCATACGAGGTCATTATAGAAACCGTCGAGCGCGAGGGGGAGCCGCCGCTAACATACAGCGCCGACGACTGGTACGAGAACGAGAAGCAGACGCCGAGTCTTATGCAGCGGATCGCCGAGCTGCCGCGCGCGGTCAAGATAACGGCGGCGTCCGCCGCCGTCGTTATCATCGCCGCGATAACGCTGACGATCGTATTTACATCGATATTCTCGGCGCACACGGCCGCGTCGGTTTATGACAAACTCATAGCTGCGGCCGATTTCGAGGGCGCGCTCGAGCTCGCGCAGAAAAACGGCGACGCGGACGCCATCATCCGCGTCCGCTCCGCTGCCGCCGACTACTATTTCGCAGCCGGCGACGTGTCGACCGCGCTCGGCTGGGTCGCGTCCGCCGTCGAATACGACTACACGCCGCATATCGATGCGATCTGGAAGTCGTTCAAGAGCGCCGGAAACCTCGACGGCGGGCTCGAGTGGCTTTCGAAAAACATCGACCTCACAGCCGACGATGCGATGAACGCATTTTCCTCATGCGTGCTGGACGCCATCGTCGCGGCGCTCGGCGACGGCGATTACGACCGCGCCGTCGGCTACGCCGAATACTCGGGCGGCGGCGATATATACACGCTGCTCGCGGACGCGGTCGAAACGAAATACCTCGCGGGCGAATACGACATAGCGTACAAGTGCGCCGCCGCCATACTCGAGATCGACCCGACGGCCGATGTTCGCGCACCGGGCGGAATCGCCGCCGATGCGGCAAAGGCCGCGGCGGACGCGCACGACTACGACAAAGCCGAGCGCTATGCCGCGCTCGCCGTAGACACCGACCCCGATATTTTCAGCTACGTCTGGTCGAGCGCCGTGAACTACTACATGAACGAGCTGAACGACGCCGAAACGGCGCTCAAATACGCGCAGAAAGCCGGCGACTCAGGCTCGCAGAACAGCGTGTACGAGGCGGCGGCGCGCCGCCTGCTCGACGCGCCGGAGGACGAGATAACGCCGGAGACGATCGAAGCCGCGCTCGAATACGCGCGCAAGACGACGGGCGCCGTCCACGACGCGCTTGTGTCCGAAGCGCTCTGCCGCCGCGCGCTGATCTATTATAAGAATTACGAGTTGTCGCCGAACAATGATGCGTTTGAGAAAATCACCGACGCGCTCGCGGAGATAGATGAGCTCAACGACGGGAACACAGACCTTTTCTTTAAGAACGTGTCCAAATCGTTCATGCGGCGCAATCTGCGCGCGCTGTGGCGGTATGCGTCTCCCGCCAGCCGCCGCGAGTACAACGCGCGCAAAATCGCCGTCTACAAGCTGGCGGTGCGCATCGACGACGACGGCAACGCCGTCTGCGACGCGCCGCTCGGCTGGACGAAGCTCGCTTCGGTCAGCGCACGCGAGCATATCATCGCGGGGCTGCTCGACAACGGCTCCGTCGTAACATACGGCGACACGAACTTCGCGGGCCAGCTCGACACCGGCAGCTGGTTCGGCATAATCGACGCCGAGGCCGGCGAGACACACACCGTCGGGCTGTACACGAGCGGGAGCGTCAGAGCCGTCGGCTCCAATGCTTACGGCCAGTGCGACGTCGGCGACTGGACCGGCGTCGTATCCGTCGCCGCCGGCGCATATCACACGGTCGCGCTGAAGATCGACGGAACCGTGCTCGCGACGGGCAAAAACGACTCCGGTCAGTGCGATGTCGCGGGATGGAGCAACATCGTCGCGGTCGAGTGCGGCCCGTATCACACGGTCGGGCTGCGCGCCGACGGGACAGTCGTCGCGGCGGGCGACAACACGCTCGGCAAGTGCGACGTGTCCGGCTGGACAAATATCGTGGCGATCGCGGCGGGCGACTGCATGACGGTCGGTCTGCGCGCCGACGGAACCGTCGTCGTCGCGGGCTCCCCTGTATACGGCTCGCTCGGCGACTATTCGAGCTGGAAAAACGTATCCGAGATATTCGCGGGCGCTGTCTGCGTCGGCGCGAGAATGACGGACGGCTACATCACGATAACCGGCGACGGCGCGCCGAACCTGAAGTGACAAGGAAAAAGAACCTCCCGGAAGCGGGAGGTTCTTTAATTATGCTTATTTGTTCAGCTTCGGCAGCGACGCGGCGGCGACGGACTGCCCCACTCTGCGCGATTTTTCGTCCGGCAGGTGGACTTTGATCTTCGCGGCGAGCTCGGGGAAGTCGACGTCGAGGACGCGGCGGGCGTTTTCGAGCAATATCGAGCCGCCCTCGCCGGAGCTGACGCGGCCCATCAGCAGCACGTGCTTTATGTCGTAGAAGCGCGCGTAATACGCGATTCCGTAGCCGAAATACACGCCGATCGTCTCGTAAATCTTCTTCGCCCTCTCGTCGCCGTTTGCCATCAGCTCCTGAACGGCTTTCAGCTTTTCGGCGGGCGTCGCGCTCTCGTCGAGCATGATTCCCGCGGCGGGCGCGAGCTTGATAACGGCGTCCTGCGAGAAGTATTTGACGCCGCAGCCGATGTCACCGGACCACTCGTCGGCGGGTGCCGCCGCGGGGTTGCCGTCGACCGGCACAAATGCGAGTTCATTGAGCCAGCCGGTGATATTGCCCGAGCCGTCGACGTAGCCGCCGGCCTCGGACGTACCCATAGCGACGCCGAGGACGTTCGTGTCGTTCAGCTCCATCGCGCCGGCGAGTGCCGTCACGTCGCCGTCGTTCGCGACCTCGATCGGTATCTCGCAGCCGGCTTCGCGGGAGAGCTCCTTCGCGACGTCGGTGTACATCGTCTTGACGCGGCGCTCGAAGTCCTCGTCGGAGACCTTAAGGAACAGCGACGCTATCATGATCCTGTTGTCGATATACACACCGGCGGACGAAACGCCGATGCCGTCGACGCGGGGCATATGCGAGGCGGCGGTCTTCATCGCCTCGAGTATGCCGGAGTAATGGTACTCGGGATCGGAGTTGAGCTTCGGATGCCAGACGACCTCCTCCGAGTAGACAGGTTCGCCGTTGATGACGGCGCTTACCTTGCGGTCGGAGCCGCCGGCGTCGAAGCCGATGCGGCAGCCGTCGAGGTGACGGCCGATAGGCTCGGTGGATTCGGCTGTGACAGGTGCTTTTTCGATCGGGACGATTTCGACTTCGAAGTCGCGCTCGTAAACGCGGCTCATGAACGCGCGGTCGAATTCGCGGCTTCCGCCGACCGAGTAGGCTTCCTTAATCGCGGCGCCGATCACATCGGAGCCGGCGATGATGACCTTCCAGCCGCCGCGCACCCAGAGCAGCGTTTTGACAAGGCGTTCGACGTAAGCGATGTTTTCTGCGTCGTGTCCCGCGTTATCGGGATACACGGCAGCTTCGTAGGCGCTGACGTAGCCTTTGTTGCGGACGATGCCGATCACGATGTTGCGGCCGCCCGCCGCCTTCGCTTTCTCGTCGAAATCGCGCGCGATCACAGCCATCGGCATAAAGCCGGGATCAAGCGGGGCTTTTACTTTGTAATCCATTGTATCACTCCGTTTTTTTATTTTTAGCGGCTTACTGCGCGCTGTATATAACCTTGCCGTATTTTATCGTGGCTTGAGTGTTCCAGTCTTTGTCGAATATGGCGATGTCGGCGTCATAGCCGGCGTCGAGGACGCCCTTGCCCGCGGCCTTTATCGCTTTCGCCGGATGAGATGTGACCATGGCGACGACTTCGTGCACGGGAAGCGACGTGTGCTCGAGCATGTTGCGGACGGCGACGTTCAGACGAAGAACGCTGCCCGCGATCGTGCCGTCCGCGAGGCGGCATTCGATGCCTTTGAGGTAGATCGGCTGGCCGCCCAGCTCGTACTCGCCGTCGGGCATGCCGCCGGCGCGCGTGCAGTCGGTGATAAGCACGAGCTTGTCCGACTTGAGGCGCGCGACGATGGAGAACAGCGCCGGATTGATATGGAACGTGTCGGCGATCATTTCGACCGTCACATCCGTGTTGAACGCGGCGCCGACAACACCGGGGTTGCGGTGCGCGAGGGCTGTGCAGGCGTTGAAAAGGTGCGTGACGTGCGCTACGCCGTCGGCGACCGCGCTCACAGCCTCATCGTAATCCGCGTCCGTGTGACCCATCGAGACGAGGAATCCTTCGGCGGCGAGCTGTTTTATCGCCTTGTGTCCTTCGTCCATCTCGGGCGCGAGCGTGATTATGCGAACGACGTCCTTGTACTCGCGGAAGAATTCCGCGTCGGGAGTTTTGATGTTCTCCGCTGCCTGCGCGCCCTTCTTCTTCGGGTTGATAAACGGCCCCTCCGCGTGGACGCCGAGGATTTCCGCGCCGTCCCAGCCCTTCGACTCCGGCATCAGCGCGCGCACGTTTTCGATGGACGCGCGTATCTCCTGCTCGGACACGGTCATGGTCGTCGGAAGGAACGAGGTGACGCCGTTAGCGGCGACGCCGTTCGCCATGCGGCGGATTCCTTCCGGATCGGCATCGCAGGTGTCGGCATCCATGTAGCCGTGTACGTGGATATCGATAAGTCCCGGCGTGACGTAGCCGCCCTTTGCGTCGATCGTTTCGGCGCCTTCGGGCACTGTGTCGACTATACCGGCGATTTTGCCGCCGTCGATGGCGAGAGCCTTTCCGGCCGCAACGCGGTCCGGCAGAACGATCAGCCCGCCGACAATGTACTTCATTTTTGCATTTCCTCCGTTATTTATACAGTAAATAATATCCGATGATAACATTATACATAATTTTCAGCAAATATCAATCTGTGCGCAGGTATAGCTAAAATTAAAAAAATTGATATTGCCCCTTTATTTTAAAAAATTGATATTACCTCTTTATTTTTGAATGCAATAATGATAGAATGTCATTAATCAACAGATATACATACGGAGGAATATTCATATGCCCGATATCGGAGTATACATCAAAGGTAAGAAAGCCGTCGCAGCCGCCGTGGCGGACGGCCGCGTCTCTCCTGTCATACGCACCGCAAGCATCGGCGCCGACCCTGCCGCCGCCGTCGCCGACCTTGTCAAATCGATCTGCGACAAGCCCGGCAAGATCGGCATAGCGGTTGACGGCGTCGTCGATTACCGCGACGGGCGGATCATCGCCGCCGACGGCTTCGCTTCCGACTACCCGCTCGCCGAGAAGCTCGCCGAGGCGACCGGCTGCGCCAACGTCGCCGTGGCGAAGACCGCCGACGCGCTCGCGATGGGCATGCATGACGACGTCGCCGGCCGCGACGCATACTCGTTCATCCTCTTGACGCTCGACGAGCATATCGGCTGCTCCATCATAATCGGCGGCAAGCCGTACGGCGGTTTCGACGGCGCGGGCGCCGAGTTCGCGCATACGACCGTCGCGTACGGCAAGCGCGCATGCCGCTGCGGCCGCACCGGCTGCTTCGAGGCATATGTGTCGCCGTCGGGCCTTCTCCAGTTCGCGCGCGAGCACGGAGTCGAAGCGAAGAGCGCGCACGACGTATTCGCCGCCGCGGCGCGCGGCTGCTGCAAGGCGCGCGACACGCTCGAGGAGTACAACGAGTACCTCTCCTGCGGCGTCACCAATCTGATCAACCTGTTCCAGCCCAACTCGATCGCGATCGGCGGCGAGCTGGCGCTCGAAGGCGACGCGCTGATCGCTCCGCTCTCCGCCGTCGTCGCACGCGACCAATACGCGCGCAACTCGCCCGCGAAAACCGGCATCTTCGCCGTCGACACCTCGCTCCGCGCCGTCCTCTGCGGCGCCGTCAAGATTTAAAAAGTCAATTTTAAACAGAATAAATATTCGCGAAGGGTTTCCAAAAAGAACCCTTCGCGTTTTATTATGGCAGCGCACAGGGCATTATAAACGACGCGAGGATTTTTATTAACAAATAACGCTTTATTTCGCACGCCGTGTGCGGTTATTATTAATTCGGCTTACACAGGATGCGACGTTCATGTCGTTTTATTCAGACGTTAAAGGGAGAGGTGCGCAGGTGGACATTTTTTTTAACATGTTGACCCTCGCGGGAGGACTCGGTTTCTTTTTATACGGCATGTCGCTGATGGGCTCAGGCCTCAAGCAGGCCGCCGGCGGCAGGCTCGAATCCATACTCGAAAGATTATCTTCAACGCCGCTCAAAGGCGTTTTACTCGGTACACTCGTAACGGCGATCATACAGTCGAGCAGCGCGACGACGGTTATGGTCGTCGGCTTCGTCAACTCCGGCCTGATGAAGCTCTCGCAGGCGATCGGCGTCGTCATGGGCGCTAATATCGGCACGACCGCGACGGGCTGGCTGCTGACGCTTTCCGGCATCACGGGCGACAACTTCCTCATCCGGCTGCTTAAACCCACCTCGTTTTCTCCCGTTATCGTGCTCGTCGGCGCGTCGCTTGTCATGTTCTCGAAAAAGTCGAGCCGCCGCAGCGTCGGCACCATCATGCTTGGCTTCGGCACGCTGATGATCGGCATGAACATCATGAGCGACGCCTCTTATCCGCTCGCTTTATCCGACGCTTTCACAAACATTCTGACGCTGTTTGCAAACCCGCTTTTCGGCATAATCGCCGGCTGCATTTTCACCGCGATCATTCAATCGAGCAGCGCGTCCGTCGGCATACTGCAGGCACTCTCCCTGACCGGCTCGATCACATACGGCGCCTCGATTCCGCTCATCCTCGGCATGAACATCGGCGCGTGCGTTCCGGTTCTTCTGTCCGCAATCGGCGCGACAAAGGACGGCAAGCGCACCGCGATCACGTATCTTTGGTTCAACATAATCGGCTGCGCGCTGTTTATGGTTGTGTTCTACCCGATCAACGCCGTCTGGCCGTTCGCGTTCATAACTAAAATCGCAAACCCGGTAGGCATCGCGATCTACAACACGCTCTTCAAGGTGGCGTCGACGGTGGTGCTGCTGCCGTTCACTCGTCAGCTCGAGAAACTGATGTACCTTACCGTTCCGGATTCGAAGAAGGCGGACGAGCGCGGCGACATTTCGGAGATCCTCGACGACCGCTTCCTCGCATCCCCCGGCTTCGCGCTTGAGCAGGCTCGTACGGTCGTGACAAAGATGGCGAACATCGCCGCGTACAACATAAAAAGCGTGATCGGAATGCTCACCGCTTTCGATGAGTCTGAGGCGGAGCGCCTCGCGGTGAACGAGGACATTGTAGACGACAGCGAGGACAAGCTCGGCACGTACCTCGTCAAGCTGTCCGGCAAGAGCCTCTCCGAGAGCGAAAGCAAGGAGATATCTAAGCTGCTCCACTCGATAGGCGACTTCGAGCGCATATCCGACCATTCGCTCAACCTTCTCCGCAGCGCGCGCGAGATACACGAAAAGAAGGTATCGTTTTCGAATGAGGCGAACGCGGAGCTGAAGGTGCTCGAAAACGCCGTAATCGAGATACTGTCGACAACAGTGAAAGCTTTCGAGAACGACGATCCGCTCTTGGCCTCTCAGGTCGAGCCGCTCGAGCAGATCATCGACCTGCTTTGCGACGAGCTGAAAAACCGCCACATCGAACGGTTGAGACACGGCGTATGTACGATAGAACAGGGCTTCATCTTTAACGACCTTATCGCCAACTACGAGCGCATATCCGACCACTGCTCAAACATCGCCGTCAGCGTCATCCGCCTGCGCGACGAAAAGTTTGATACTCACGAATATCTAAACAAGATCAAAAACGAGGATACCGGCGCGTTCCACGACGCATACAACAAATTCAAGGAAAAGTACTACAACGCCATCTGATTTTAAGACGGCCGCCAGATACATCACGACATAACATCGACTCATGCTATTGCCGCGCTTTGTCCGACGCCGCCCGACCTGTGGCAGCGCCGGACGTGCTGCACACGGCGCGCCGTGATGCGTTGCGGCGGCGATAATCAGGCATACGCGCCGCCTGATATGCGAAATTACAGCCGATGAAAAATATGCGGAGTTTACCTCCGTTTTTTTGTTTACAAAAACGTCATAATGTGATACAATAAGTTTATAACGAAAACTAATCAGCATGGCATTCGGTAAGATATGATTGATATAAAAGAACCCCTTGAGACGGTGCAGCCGGAAAAAGACGCGCCCGAAAAGGAACAGGTTAAATTCGTCCCCTTTGCCAAAAAAGAAGGCCGGCGGGTAAAAACGCTTTCGCCGATGACAATCGTCGTGCCGTACATAATGGAGACGCGCAACACTGCGTCGAACCTCATCCGCGACTCCGTCGACGCGACCGCGCTCGAGCGGTACATTCGCGAAAAGCAGGAGCAGGGGCTGAAAAATTTCGGCATAATGCACTGTATAATCGCGGCGTATGTGCGCGTCGTGGCGGAGCGCCCCGCGATCAACCGGTATATCCGCGGCCAGCGGATCTGGGCGCGCAACAATGTCGAGGTCGTCTTCGTCATCAAGAGGGAGATGACGCTCGATGCTCCGGATACGACGATAAAGGTCGCGTTCGACCGGACGGAGACCGCCGAAGAAGTCTATAAGATGATCAACACCAAAATCGACGACTACCGAGCAAACCCGAACAGCGATTTTGACAACGTCGCCAAGCTGCTGACGTATCTGCCGGGACTTATATTCCGCGGTACGATCCATTTTCTGCGCTTCCTCGACTATTTCAATCTGCTGCCGCGCTTCCTCACAAAGATCTCATGCTTCCACGCGTCGTTCTTCATCACCTCGATGGGCTCGCTCGGCATCCCGCCGATCTACCACCACCTGTACGACTTCGGCACCGTACCCGCATTTTGCTCGTTCGGCGTGAAGCGCCGCGTATACGAGCCGGACCGGTTCGGCAACATCCGCCGCGTGCCGTATCTCGATTTCACGTTCGTGACCGACGAGCGTATCTGCGACGGTTATTACTACGCATCGGCCCTGAAGCTGTTCAAAAACATACTGCGCAATCCGTGGCAGCTCGACGCACCGCCCGCCCAGGTGCTCGAGGACGTAAAATAAAAGACAAAGAGACGTCGTATGACGTCTCTTTTTGCATTATTGCGAATCCGCTGCGTCGCCGCCGTCCTCGCCGATACCGAAGTACTTCGAGAAAACATCGCGCACGGCAAAGCCGGCGTCGGTGCCGTTTGCGCCCTGCTCTATGACGCAGGTCGCTACGATTTCGGGCGAGTCGAACGGCGCGAACGCCGTAAACACCGCGTTCGCGGACTTGTTGACGGCGACCTGCGCAGTGCCGGTCTTGCCGCCGACCACGAGCGGATACGAGCTGAACACGCGCGCCGCCGAACCGTTTTCGGTAACGCTCTTCATCGCGTTCATGAGCACCCGATAATTATTTTCCGACAGCCTGACCGAGTCGACGACCTGCGGCTCCGGCTCGTACAGTATCGCGTCCGTGCCGTACTCGCGGACGCACTTCAGTATGTGCGCCTTCATCCTGACGCCGCGGTTCACGAGCGCGCCCATATAGACGCTCATCTGCAGCGGCGTGAACACGTTGTCCGACTGGCCGATCGCCGCCGCTATAGTGTCGCCCGGGCTCCACGCTTCGCCGCCGCCGCCCTCTCTGTATTCGGGTCCGGCGAGTATGCCGAGCTTCTCGGGCAGCTCGATGCCCGTCGCCTGGCCGAGCCCGAGCGCGCGGCAGTATTTGTTGAGCGCCGATATGCCGAGCAGTCTGCCGACCTCGAAGAAGTAGTAGTTGCACGAGACCTGTATCGCCTCGGTCAGGTCGATCTTCCCGTGGCCGATGCCGTACTTTATGTAAATCCAGCAGCGCGGCTGCGGGTCTGAGTAGAATGTGTATCTGCCCGTGTCGTTTATCACGGTGTCGGGCGTGATAATGCCTTCGGAGAGCGCCGCGGCCGCCGTCGCGAGCTTGAAGGTCGAGCCGGGCGGATACTGTCCGAGCAGCGAACGGTCGTAGAGCGGCGCGTTCGGGTCGTTCGCCAGCGTCGCGTAGTTCTCGCTGAACGTCGTCAGGTCATACGTGGGATAAGACGCGAGCACGAGCACTTCGCCCGTCGACGGCTTGATGACGGTCAGCGCGCCCGCAGCGGCGTCCTCGCCCGACAGCTCCTCGTCATCCTGCGCGCCCTTCTCGGCGATATAGGCGATGTTGTCGCCGAGCGCCTTTTCGGCGATGGCCTGCAGGTTTATGTCGATCGTGAGCCAGATGTTGTTGCCGGCGATCGGCTCGACCGTGACCTCGCGCGATATGACGTTGCCGTACAAATCCTCCGTTATCTTCATCTCGCCGTCGACGCCGCGCAGATATGTCTCGAACGCGGCCTCGGCCCCGTCAAGCCCGACGATTGCGTCCATCGCGTAGCCCTGCTCGGTGTAGTATTCGGTCTTGTCGGACTGTATCTTGCCCGTGCGGCCGATTATATTCGACGCGACGCCGGGAAAGCAGATCACGCGTTCGATCGTGACGTTTACGTCGGAGCCGCGCAGCGACGCTTCGCCCACCTGCGTCAGCGTTTCGATAGACGCGTCGTTCAGAATGACGTACTGGTTGTTTGACGCGAAGCCGGACGCGACCATATCGAAGCGGTACGCGAGAAGCGTGTCGGCCTCATCCTCGGTGTAGAGCAGGTTGCCCTTTTTGTCTGTGATGCCGAAGTAGAATAGAAGCTTCGACGTAAGGTCTTCGCAGGATATGTCCTCGTCGTACTGCAGGTTCTTCAGCGCGCGCGTAAACTTCGCTTTCGCGGCGGAGTCGGAAAGCAGCGCGGCGTCGTAGGCGTAGTCCGGAAACCTGCCCGAAAACGGCGAGAACGGCTGCTTTAAATTGGCTGTCTGCCCCGTTCTTCCGGCGCATTCGATTATGCCGAGGATGCATGAGTTGGCGCGCGTGTTGCGCCCTCCGACCGCGCCGTAATCGAGCACGATGTTGTATATCTTTTTATTGACGACAAGAGGCGTACCGTTGCGGTCGAATATTTCGCCCCTGTGCGCCTGTATCTTGACGGTGCGCGTCACGGTGTCGGTATACGACGCGACGGCGGTGTAATAATCCTGTCCGGCTATCTGCACGTTTATGAGGCGCGCGATGTAGATGAGGCTCATCAGCACAAAAAGCGCCGCGAGGACGACATACCGGATAAGATAATCGCGTTTTTTCGGCGGCATATTCGTTCTGCCTCCTTTCCGACAGGATAATATTTTAACGCCCGACACGTCGTTTATGACGCATCAGGCGTCCTTCTTTTTGCGGTGATGAAACAGTCTTGCCGCGCCGAGCGTCAGCAGCGCGGGCAGAAAACACATGATAACCGTCGAGCCGAACTCCGGCGCGACCGCGCTGATGAAAGCGCGCGGCAGCGAGTAGCCCTTCCCCACGGCCGACGTGTATATAAGCGTCACGGCGGCGCGCACGACGGCGGCGCACGGCACGTATACAAGGAACACCGGTAGCGAATTCGTCAGCACATACCGCGTCACAAGCCCGGCGAAACATCCGACGAACATATAGACGAGCGGCAGCAGAGATAAGCTCACGCCGCCGAGCGATTCGATGATGAAGCCCGCGAAGATGCCGGCGGCGGTGCCTCCGCGCTCACCCTCGAACATCGCGGTTACGATGACGCAGAAGATCATCATGTCCGGCGTCGCGCCGAACGGAGTGTGGCGCGAAAACGCCGTCGTCTGCATTATGGCGGTCATGACGATGACGGCGCCGTATGCGAGCGATTTTAAAAGCGGGTCGCGCAGCTTTTCGGGCTCGGGCGTCCATGACGCGAGGTAGGCGGCGATCTTCGCCTTTATCTCCGCATAAAGCTTCTGCGGCGTGCCGGCGGCGGCTTCCGGCGGCGCCGGATGCGCGGCCTTCCTTCCGCCGCGCATATCGTTTGCGGAAGGCGTGTTCGCGGTTTTATTGCCGTTTCCCGCTTTGCCCGATAAAGACTGGCCGGCGGTATTTATGTTGCGCGCGCCGTCAGCCGGAGACGCTTTCGC
>DBRA01000034.1:29956-31014 GCA_002305445.1 Clostridiales bacterium UBA1380
GCCGCCCGTCTGCGACGGATATGCCACTCTTTTATCGCGTCTTGCTCCGCCAGACGGCGACGGGGTGCGCGGCTGCTTATTCTGTGTATTCATCGTAGCCTGTTATGATCATGACCTTTGTCAGCTCCGACATGTCGGCTGCGGGCTTGACGCGAGCGATCTTGCTCTGCGAGTACTTGTCGACATAGACCTCGATCACCTCGCCGATCACAAGGCCGCGCGGATAGACGCTGCCGAGCCCGCTTGAAAGCACTCTGTCGCCGACGGCAACGTCGGCGTCGGCGGGGAGGTAGCGCATTTCGCATACGCCTTCGGCGGCGAGGTCGAAGTCGCCCTCGACAAGCCCAAGCTCGCCGGAGCGCTCGACATACGCGCCGATCGCCGACGCCGTCTCGAGTATCGAGACGGCCTTGCACCAGCCGGAGCCGACCTCAGCGATGTATCCGACGACGCCGTCCGCGTCGACAACGGGCATATCTACCGCAACGCCGTGCGAGCTGCCGCGGTCCATCGTAAACACGGTCATGTAGTTTCCGGCTTCGCGACCGACTATGTTCGCGGGAAGCAGCGAATAATCCACATGCTCGCGCTTGAGTTCAAGGTATCTGTAGAGCCAGTTGTTCATATCGACGAGCTCCTCGGCCGACCAGACCTTGTCCTTCAGCTCCGATATCTCCGCTTTCAGCGCGGCGTTCTCCTCCTTGAGCCTGTCGTACTCCGTGAAGTACGACACGAAGCCGTCGAAGCCGCTTGTCACATAGCCGAAGAGCTTCTGCGCCGGTATCAGCGCGGTGTTGACCGCGTTGCGGACCCAGACGCCCTGCCCCATCGCATTGAGAACGCTCGGCACGATGACAAGAGCCAGCGCGATTATCAGCGCGACGATAAAGAACCGGCTTTTGAAAAAATCCATCATCGCCGCACCCTCCTTTTATTTTACTTCGCGAAGTATATCAGCCGGCCTGACCGGATGTCGCGCGTTTGGCGGCGAAGTATGTACCGACGTGTTTGCACTCCATAATGTCGTAGATGACCGCGGGGTCGCTGCCGTTTATGAT
>DBRA01000034.1:31085-34007 GCA_002305445.1 Clostridiales bacterium UBA1380
TCGATGTCGGTCATATTGACGATGAGGTCGGCTCCGCAGACGATACCGACATACGCCGACAGCGTGTCGTTGCCGCCGAACTTGATCTCCTCGCTCGAAACCGAGTCGTTTTCGTTGACGACGGGCACGCAGCCGAAGGCCAGAAGGCGGCTGAACGTCGCGCGGACGAGAGACAGCCGGTGCTGGTCGTCGACGACGTCTCGCGTCATGAGTATCTGACCGACGGTGTGGCCGTACGCTGTGAAAAACCGTTCCCACAGCTTCATCAGCTCCGTCTGTCCGACGGCGGCGAGAGCCTGCTTTTCGTCGGCCGCGAGCGCGGGGCGGTCGGTTGTGTCGCGCAGACGCAGTTCGACCGCGAGCCGCGCCGCTCCCGCGCTCATCGCGCCGGAGCTGACGAGTATGATCTCCTTGCCCGAGTTTTTTAAGTCGGAGAGAACCCGGGCCAGCATTTCCATGCGCCGCAGGTCGAGGCGGCCGGTAGGATGGGTCAATGTCGACGTTCCGATTTTGAATATAAGTCGTTTGCTGTCGGACAATATGTTCATATCAGCGGTCTCCACGGCGCTCCGGCGAAGAAAATTCGAAATATCCCTTTGCAAAGCGCGCGTTTTGTATTATAATAAGATAGAGTAAGTATATTGCGCATCATGTCGCGGCGCCGAAATACCATTCACAATATTATAACGCGGCGCTCAACAAATTTCAAGCTGTTTTGGACCCGTGTAATATTAGCGCCTTATTAAACGACAGATCAGCATTACATAAGGAGACGAAAAATCATGAAACAGAAGTATACCGTCGAGGTCGCCGATATCCAATACACCCTTCTTTCCGATGATTCCGAGGATTTTGTGAAATCGGTCGTTTCCGTCGTTGACGAGCGCATCCGTGAGATGATCTTAAAAAACAAGCGGTGCTCCAAACTCGACGCGGCCGTTCTCTGTGCCATCGATTATTGCGGAGCCAATATGCAGGCGCAGAAGCGCATTAAAAACCTTGAAGCGCAGGTCGCGCTGTACGCAGCCAACGTCGAGCGCCTGCGCGACGAATGCGATATATTGTCCGGCAGAAAAGCGGCAAATCCGGCGGACGACCGAGCTGAAGCGGACGATGCGACCGAAGCGCCGGAAGACGCGACGGAGATTGACGCCGGCGAGAGCGCAGCGCCGGCGGAAGAGGAAGCAAGCGAAACGTCTGCCTGGGACATGCCCGCCGACGAATCCGCGGACAAGGCTCCCGACGATGATGCGGACAAGGGCGCNNGCGAGAGCGAAGGCGAGAGCGAAGGCGCCGCAGCTAAGACGCCGGCGCAGGACGATGTGCGCCGCCGCCTCGACGATTTCCGCAACGAGCTGAAAAGCCGCCGCGAGGGTTGATGGCGCAGAAAGACATATCGCTGCCCGAGCTGCTCGCCCCCGCCGGAGGGCGCGCAGCTTTTGAAGCCGCCGTCGAAGCGGGCGCCGACGCCGTCTACCTCGGCGGCTCGCTGTATAACGCGCGCATGAGCGCGGCCAACTTCGGCGACGACGATATGAAAACCGCGCTTGCGGACGCGAGAGCGTACGGCGTCAAGGTCTACGTTACGCTGAACACCCAGCTTTACGAGGGCGAATGCGCGGACGCCGTCCGTTACGCCGGCTTTTTATACGAAGCCGGCGCGGACGCGCTGATCATCGCCGACCTCGGAGCAGCGGCCGTAATAAAGTCAGTGCTGCCGGAGCTGCCGCTGCACGCGTCGACGCAGGCGTGCGGTCACGGCGTCGACGCAGCCCGTTTTTTTGCGCGCGCCGGTTTTTCGCGCATGGTGTGCTCGCGCGAACTTACCGCCGCCGACATACGCGAGCTGTGCCGCACAAGCCCGATCGAGATCGAAATGTTCGTTCACGGCGCGCACTGCGTGTCCGTGTCGGGTCAGTGCCTCGCCAGCGCCGCGATGGGCGGCCGCAGCGGCAACAGGGGCGAATGCGCCCAGCCGTGCCGGCTGAGCTACGAACTGTACGAGAGCGGACGCGCCGACGGCGCGCGCGAATATCCGCTGTCGCTGCGCGACATGTCCCTTGCCGGACGCGTGCCCGAGCTGCTCGAGCTGGGCGTCTCGTCGCTAAAGATAGAGGGGCGCGCCAAGAGCGCGTCGTATGTTTTCGGCGTCGTTTCGATATGGCGGCGCCTGCTCGACGAGCGCCGCGCCGCGAGCGCCGACGAGCTTGAAGCGCTCGCCGACATATTCTCGCGCGACGGCTTTACCGACGGCTATTTCACGGGCCGGTATGCCGGTATGGAGGGCATCCGCACGGACGCGAACAAGCGGCGCACGCGCGAGGCGTCGCCTTTTGCAGGCCTTTCGCGCAAGGTTCCGCTCAATGTCACGGCGCGCTTCGCACCCGACACGCCGTCGACGCTGACGCTGACGTCGCCCCGCAAGTCCGTCACGGTCGCGGGCGGCGTTCCCGCTGCGGCGATAAAAGCCGAGGCGACGGGGGAATCGGTCGGCAAGAACCTGCTGCGCTTCGGCGGCACGCCGTTCACGGTCGGTAACGCCGATATAACGGTCGCGCCGGGGCTGTATCTGCCCGTTTCGGAGCTGAACGCGCTTCGCCGCGCCGCGGTCGAAGCGCTGACGGCTGCGGATCGCCGCGCCATGCCGTTCGACGCGGAAAAAGCCGTCGATTCGTTTTATCGGGACGGGAAAAAGCGCGACGGCGCGAAGCGCGTAAACGCTGCGGTATTTTTATCGCCGGAGCAGATCACGCCGTCCGCTCGCGAATACTTCGACGAGATCGCTCTGCCGGTCTGGAACTTCGCACCCGCCGCCGACTCGGTCTGGATGCCGACGGCGTACTTCGACCGCGAGCGCGCGCTGCTCGAACGGCTTCTGTCGTCCGCCGCGGAAAGCGGCGCGAGATACGCATATATCGCGGG
>DBRA01000034.1:34085-35279 GCA_002305445.1 Clostridiales bacterium UBA1380
GTCGTGTACGGCCGCTTCCCGCTCATGACGCTGACGCGCTGCCTGACGCGGCGCGGCTGCCCCGCCGGCGCGTGCCGCAGCACAGGCGCCGATGAATCGCCCGCGCGCTGCGCCGCCTGCGGCGACGTGTCGCTGCGCGACAGGAAGGGCGCCGTGATGCCGGTGATAAAGGAGTTCGGCCACCGCCAGTGCGTATACAACGCCGCTGTGGTCTGGTGCGCCGACACGATGGACAGGATTACAGCGCCAAGGCGGCTGTGGCTGTTCACGGACGAGACGGCCGGCAGAGTCGACGCGGTGATCGACGCGTATAAACGCGCGCTGCCGCCGCCCGGCGGGATGCAGTTCCGCCGCCCGCGCTGACGGACTGCGGGACAACAGATATTATTTATTCGGAGTAACTGACAAATGACGCTTGACGTTAAGATAAAGAAGCTGCGCTCCGGCGCGGAGCTTCCCGAACGCGCGACACCCGGCTCCGCCGCGGCGGATCTGCGCGCCTGCATCGACGAACCGATGACGATTGAGCCCGGCGCAGTCGCGGCCGTGCCGACGGGGCTGTCGATGTCCTTCCCCGCCGACTATGTCGCGCTCGTGTTCGCGCGGTCGGGGCTGGCGAGGAAGAACGGCATATCGCTCGCGAACGGAGTCGGCGTGATCGACTCCGACTACAGGGGCGAGGTCGCGGTGCTCGTGCGCAACGGCTCGTCCGAGCCGTTCACGGTGCACGACGGCGACAGAATCGCGCAGCTTATGTTCGTGCCCGTCGCTGCGGCGGCGTTTGCCGTAACGGATGTGCTCGACGAGACGGAGCGCGCCGGAGGCGGCTTCGGCTCGACCGGCATATCAGGCTGACGCACATCCCACGTTAATCTACAATTCGGAGATTCATCCATTATGCGGACTAAGGTTTGGCTCACGGTGCTGCTCGTATGCGTGGGCGTCGTCATCGGAACGCTCGTCTCGAGCGCGACCGAGGGCATATCGTGGCTGTCATGGCTGTCCTACGGGCTCGATTTCGGGCTGACATCGCCCTTCGTGCTCGACCTCAAGGTTATATCGATCACCTTCGGCTTCACGCTGAAGCTGACGGTGTCCGTCATCATATTCGTCGCCCTGTCGCTTCTGCTCGGGCGGCTCATCACACGCAAATGACCGGCGCGCTCATACTGGCGTCGGCATCGCCGCGCAGAA
>DBRA01000061.1 GCA_002305445.1 Clostridiales bacterium UBA1380
GGAATCATACTGTCGCTTATGTTCTTGACGTTCGCGATCATCGACACGATGAACAATTCGATGGGGTTCCTCGACAACAAATACACCCGCGCGCTTATATTCGTCTGGGCCGTCGTAACGCTGCTCGAGTCTGCGTATATCGTGTGGCGCACCCGCTCCGAGGCGCGCAGAGAATACGACGACGCCGTCCGCGAGCATCCGGAGCTGTTTCTGCCGCCGGAGCTGCGCGAGGAGTTTCTCAAGAAGACCGGCAGGGCCGCCGAAACCGACGAAAAGAAATCGTCCTGAAAACAGCCGACAGCCTAAAACTATTGAAATCCGGCTCCGTTTGTGTTACCATTATCGGTAGACGCAAACGGAGCCTTTTTCGCGGCGTGCCGCTGCAGGTCAATGCTTATTGCGTGAAGAATCAATATTTTTATCATATTTGAGGTAGCCATCATGTCGAGAACCGAGCTTCATATCGTCTCGCCGCTCGAGAAACCGTTCTGGGACGATAATATAAAAAAATTCAAACCGCTCACGCGCTTTTCGCTGCTGCGCGGCGAGCTTGGCTCCTTCACCGTCGTATACGCGGAACAGGACCCCGCCGAAAAGTATTCAAAGCGCACTGTTTTCATCCGTATAAACGGCAGCTTCCCGGGAGAAATCGAGGCCGCCCGCATAGACGATCTGCCGGTGCGCATGCCCGTGTACAAGGACAGCTTCGACGATGGCTATATCCGCACGACGCCGGGACTTTATCCCGATCTGCTCGTGCCGGTAACGGACAAGACGCAGCTCTACGTCGTGCCCGGCGAAACGAAGGCGCTGTGGATCGACGCCGTGCCGGACGACGACGCGCCCGCCGGCAGCTATACGCTGAACGTGTCGCTCGTAGACCGGTCCGGCGCGGTGATAGCGTCGTCTGCGGTGACAATCGAGGTGCTGCCCGCGAAGATACCGCCGCGCGACTTCACGGTAACGGAGTGGTTCTACGCCGACTGTCTCGCCGTCCGCTACAACGTACCGGTCTTCTCTGAGGAGCACTGGCGCATCATCGGCAACTTTATCAAGACGGCGGTCAAAAACGGCATCAACATGCTGCTGACGCCCGTCTTCACGCCGCCGCTCGATACCGCGGTAGGCGGCGAACGCCCGACCGTCCAGCTCGTCGATGTCTGTAAAAACGGCGGCGAGTGGAGCTTCGCGTATCCGCGCTTCGACCACTGGGTCGCGCTCGCCGACAGCCTCGGCGTCGAGAAGTTCGAGATATCGCACTTCTTCACGCAGTGGGGCGCGAAGCACGCGCCGAAGATTATCGCGACGGTCGACGGCGTCGAACAGCGCGTCTTCGGCTGGGAGACCGATTCGCACGGCGAGGAGTATGCCGGATTTCTGCACGCGTTCCTTTCGGACTTCCTGCCGCACCTCGAAAAGCTCGGCATAAAGGACCGCTGCGTCTGGCATGTGTCCGACGAGCCGCATTTCGACGCGCTCGACAGCTACCGCGCGTGCAAGGAGACGCTCCAGAGCGCGCTCGGGCCGGACGCATACATCATGGACGCGCTGTCCAACATAGAATTTTACAAGACCGGCGCGGTCGACCATCCGATACCGGGGATAAACCACATCCGACCGTTTTTAGAGGCTAAGGTTCCGGGGCTGTGGACATACTACTGCTGCAGCCAGAACGTCGGCGTCACCAACCGCTTCATCGCCGGGGCGGGCAGCCGGACGAGAATCGCCGGCGTGCAGTTCTGGAAGTACGACATCAAGGGTTTTTTGCAGTGGGGCTACAACTTCTGGTTCAACCAGTACTCGATTTCCCCGGTCGATCCGTTTATCTGCACGGACGGTGAATACTTCGCTCCCGCGGGCGACGCCTTCTCGGTTCTGCCCGCGCCGGACGGCACCGCATACGAGACTCTGCATCTGCGTCAGTTCACGGCCGGACTTGAGGATCTGCGCGCGCTGCGTTTGTGCGAATCGCTCGTCGGCCGCGAAAAAACGCTCGCCGCTCTCGAGGAGGTAACGGGCGAGATCACGTTCACAAGCTATCCGCTCGACCCGCGCACTCTTATCGCCGCGCGCGAGCGCATCAACGCTCTTATAAAGGAGGCGTTATCTTGAAACACATCCGCGTTGCCGCGACCGCGGTAGCGCTCGCGGTTTCGCTTATTATCCTTGCCGCCTGCTCGGGATCGCAGGTGCCGACCGAGGCGCAGATAATCGACGCCGTGAAATACGGCGCCGACGCGCTTCGCGCGCTGTACGGCTGCGACGTCCCCACGACCGGCGAAACGACGACGGTGGGCGGTGCGCCGCGCCGCGCCGTCGACACATCGTGGATGAGCGGCGCAGACGCGCTGCTCGAATACGTCGAGGACGCGTTCACGGCAGATTACTTCTCGACGGAATCGGCACGCACGCGCATGTTCGACAAAGGCCCGTACTTTGAAGACGAAAACGGCGTGCTGTGGGTCAGAGTGGACGCAGACGGCGCGTCTGACGCCGCAGAAGCCGTTCCCGATTTCAATTATGTCGAGCTGAAGGTCATCGAATCGTCGCCGGGCTACGCGCAGGCGATCGTAGCGTCGAAGGACGGCGCCGTTCAGCGCACGTTCACGATAAAGAGCCGCACCGACGTCGGTCAGCCGACGCGCTTCGTCGTATCGTCGTATTTCGATGTCGAGAGTCCCGCCGCGCAGTAAGTTAACAAGGATAAAAGCCGCCGCCCGTAAAATCGGGCGGCGGCTTTTACGTATTATAAATCAGTCAGGTCAGTCGCCTTTTGCGTCGGCAAGCGATTCGACGGACTTGGCCGCTGCCTTCGATACGGCCTTTGCGGTTTTCTCGACAGTCGACATATAAGCGTCGGGATTCTTTATCGCATTCTGGAGGGTGTTTGAGAGGCTGCCCCAGCCGTAGACGTCGCCGAGGTCGTACATGCGGTACTGGAATATCAGCTCGAGCATCTCGCGGCTGTCCTCGTCGCGCATTGCCTTGCCGGTGATCGTGACGTCGAGGTAGTTCGGAAGCAGCGAAGTGTGACTGTCGATTGCCATCGCCTCGATGATGTCGCATGCGCGGTCAAGGTCGCTGTAGCTGCGGGGGATGCTCATCGCGCGCGCGGAGTTGAGCACCTGGCAGGTGTAGTATTCCTGCGTCGTCTCATACTTCGGGAACGGGATCAGACCGAAGTCCTGATCCATTTCGCGCAGACGCGTGAATGAGCCGATGACTTCGCCGTAGAACAGGCAGTGCCCGTTGTAGAATGTGTTTTTGGCCCACTCGTTATTCGGGGACGCGGTGCCCTTGAAGCGGTCCGGGAACGCGGTGGCGTTCATGTCGTTGATAATTTCGCCGACCTTGAGCGCGACGTTCATGCAGCGTTCGTTCGTGAGGTTTGAGACGTATTCGCCGTCGTCGTTTTTAACGATGAGCGTCTCGCCGCCGCCGTTGAGCATACCGACGTAGCTGCCCCAGTGCGTCGCGAAGCCGAAGTAGTCCTCGGGGCCGTTCATCTCGCCGTTGCCGTCCGCGTCGCGGGCGACGGCGAGCATCATCTCGCGCATCTTGTCCATCGTCCACTTGTTGCCGCGGACGAGGTCGTAGGGAGACTCGAGCGTGTATTCGGTCACAAGGCTCTTGTTGAAGAACAGCACCCATGTTGCTTCGTTGTAGTGCATGTTTATGTCGTTTTCGGCGAAGAAGGTGCGTCCCGCGACACTAAGCGAGTCGATCGACGCTCTGTCCCACCAGGGCATGTCGAGGTTCAGCTTCGACAGCTTCGCCATGTCGACGAGGTTGTCCCCTGTCGCGAGCGTCGCGCAGCTTGACAGCTCCGTATATGCGAGGTCGTAGTCGTTCGTGTTGGATAAAACCGACTGCCTGACCGCGGAGCCGACGTCTCCGACCTGTATGCCTGTAATTTTAATATTCAGACGGTCCTCGACGCGCGCGTTGCGCTCGAAAACCGTGTCGTTGAATATTTCACCGGTCGTTCCCTCGGAGTCGATCGCATCGAGTCCCCACTCCGTAGGCGCGCCGTTTACGATGCGGAATTCGTAGCCGTCATAATCGGCGGACGGCATGAATGAGCTGAAGTCCTCTGTCGTTTCTTCTGCTGATGTATCGGTCATCGTATCGGACGGCGCTTCGCCGTTGCCGGACGTTTCATCGTCGCCGGTGCTGCCCGAGGCGCAGCCGGCGGCTGCGGATGCTGCTATGATAAGTGCGAGAACTAATGCTGATAACTTGTAAAACATGCAGGCCTCCGTTTGTTAATATTGTTTAACCTCTCGTCAATATTATAGGCTGAATCGATATAATTGTCAATATAAATATTTACATCCGTAAACTATTTTATTATTCGGGCAATTCTGTCGATGTCGGCCTCGCGGCCGACGATGGAAACGGAGTCGTTCTCGTTAAAAACCGTGTCGGGGTGAGGCGAAACGAGCGTTTCGCCGTTTGCGCGCCTGATGGCGAGCACGTCGACGCCGTATTTGCGGCGGACATGCACCTCCGTGATCGAATGGCCGATCCATGCGTGCGGCACCGCAAGTTCGACGACGGAGCATCCGTCGAAGAGTTCGAAGTAGTCGCGCACTGTCGCGAGGGAAAGACGGCGCGCGAGCCGCTCGCCCATGTCCTGTTCGGGAAAGACGACCATATCCGCGCCGACGCGTTCGAGCACGCGCTTGTGGCTATCGCTCGCGGCGCGCACGACGACTTTCTTGATGCCCATATCCTTTGCAAGTATCGTTATAAGTATGCTGTCGTTGATGTTCTGCGACGTGCAGATGACCGCGCAGTCGTAGTCGCGTATTCCCGCCGTGCGCAGGACGGACTCATTTGTCGGGTCGCCGACGACGGCGCTCGTCACCTCGTCGGCGATGGAGTTCACGATCTCCGGGTCGATGTCGATTACAAGCACCTGATGGCCGGCTCTCGCAAGCTCGCGGGCAACGGTCTGGCCGAAGCGGCCGAGGCCTATGATGCAAAACGTCTGCATAAACGGTTCACTCCCGTATTGTTGATATTTTACTCATCAAAGCTCATGAGTATGGGCGCGAAGTAGCGCGCGAACCGCGCGTACCCTTCGGCGGTGAGATGCAGCCCGTCCGGCACGAAGACGTCGCGGAATCCCTCGTATGTACCGACAGACGACTCATCCTCGTAAAAGAACGTGCTTACCGACAGGAAGCGCGTGTCGGAATGCTCCTCCGCGTATTCGCGCGCGAGCGCGTCGTAGCGCGCGAAGAGCGGACGCTTGTCCGGCGCCGCCGACGGGTGCTCGAATATGCCGAGTATGACAAACCCCGGGTCGGCGCCCGCGCAGAATCCGTCGTCGCGCGCCCAGTCGATCACGCGCGTGAGCAGCCGCATCGACTCCTCCGGCGACTCGCCGCCGTTTATATCGTTTATGCCCGACCGGAAGATTATGCGCCGCGGCACGGCGGGGCGCACGAGCCGCGGATAGTACATCAGAAGGTCGCGTGCGGTCGAGCCGCCGAACCCGCGGTTGATGACGTCGAGCGCTCCGCCCGACGCCTCGCGCAGCTGCGCCGACGCGTCCTTCCAGTTCGCGAAAAACGAACTGCCGTACAGCATCACGGCGCTTTTGCGCAGCGGCTCCGCCTCGTATGCGGCTACGTCCGCTTCGTATTTGCCTGTTACCGCCATAATTATCACCTCTATTATATATTCCTCATCCGATCAGCATTTCGGTCGACGCGAATTCGGCCGTGCGCGATTCGGCGGCGAGCTTCACCATAACGGCGTATGTGAATGTCAGGATTCCGACGCGGCCGAAGAACATCTCAGCCATCAGTACGATGAGAGCGGGCGGCGCGAGAGTCGGCGTCAGCGACAGCGACAGCCCCACCGTGCCCGTCGCCGAAAAGGATTCGAACATCGCATCGATGAACGGGAAGTCATACGCGAGTAAGAACACCACGCCGAACAGGCTGATCGCAAGCTGCAGCCCTGCGACCGTGAACGCGCGGAGTACCGTTTCGTTCCTGATGTGCCTCTTGAAGATGTTGACGCGCGTCTCGCCGAGCGCTATGCGGAAAAGTGACAGCAGAATAAGCCCGAAAGTGCCGGCCTTGATACCGCCCGCAGTCGAACCGGAGGCTCCGCCGACGAACATAAGTCCGCAGTAGACGAACTGCGTAGGTTCGGAAAGGGCGTTAAGGTCGACTGTGTTGAAGCCCGCCGTTCTCGTGGTGATCGACTGGAATAACGCGGAGAGCAGTTTTTCGCCCGTCGTTGATCCGAGCGCGGGGTTGTTCCAATCAAAAAGGCACGTCGCCGCGAAACCGAAGAAGATCAGAGACGCCGTAACAAGCAAGACGAAGCGAGTATATACGCTGAGCCGCTTCCGGTGCGCGATCAGCTCGTATAAATCGTCCCAGACGACGAAACCGATGCCGCCGATGATAATGAGCGCCGAGACGGTCAGGCAGACGAGCGGGTCGGATCTGAAATATGTCAGCGACGAAAAGCGTCCCGAAAACGTGCCCATCAGGTCGAAGCCCGCGTTGCAGAACGCGCTGACGGACGTGAAAACAGCCTTCCATATCCCTTCCGGGCCGAAGAGCGGGACGAAGCGTATCATCAGAAACAGCGCTCCCGCCGTTTCGAAAAGAAACGTGCCGAAAATTATGCGCCGCGCGAGCCTGATCACGCCGGATGGCGACGACAGGTTCAGCGACTGCGCTATGAGCAGTCTTGCGCGCGGCGATATTTTTCTTTTGAGAAGTATCGACATCGATACGGCGAGCATCATGAATCCGAGCCCGCCTATCTGGACCAGCAGAAGTATGACGCTCTGGCCGAGCGGCGTCCAGTAGGTCGCCGTGTCGACGACGATAAGACCCGTGACGCATGTCGACGACACAGCAGTAAAGAGCGCCGTCATAAACGGCGCCCTGCCCGGCGCCGCGCTTGCGGCGGGAGCCTGCAGCAGAAGCGCCCCTATCAGTATGACGGATAAAAATCCGAGCACGATGAACTGTGTCGGCGATACATGAATATGATGCTTCACGCTGTGTAATGTCGTTTCCTGCATTTTATCGTGCCTCCGGTATCGTTACACCGACAGCTCCGCGACGAGAGGGAAGTGGTCGGACGGGTACCGCCCGCCGTAGCTTGAGCGCTCGATATACGCGGACTCCACCGTGAATTCCTCCGAAACGAATATGTAGTCGATCGGCGAGTCCTGCGCGCGGCCTTTGAAATAATGGTATGTGCCGCTCTCAGGCAGACCTTTGCGCTGAAAGTACTCGTGCGCCGCGTCGCGGACTTTTACGCGGGCGTCGAACGTTCCGCCGCGCAGCGCGCCGATGAGCGTGCTCGACGGCTTCGCGTTGAAGTCGCCCATGATGATGAAGGGCAGCGGCTTCTCCTCCTGCGCGCGCTCTATGTAGCGCAGTATCACCTCCGCGCCGAGTTTGCGCGCATGCGACGATATGCAGTCGAGATGGGTGTTGTAGACTCTTATGCGCTTGCCGTCGGCGAGCTTTATCTCGGCGGACGTGCAGATGCGCGGGAACAGCGCGAGCGGGTGGCGGCTCCATGCGCGGTCGGGACGGCGCGAGAGCCAGAAGGTGCCGCAGCCCTCGACGGCAGCGTCCGTCTCGCGCACGAGGATGTCGCTGTGTTCGTTCATAAACCGGCGGCTGCGGCCTTCGCCGACGATTCTCCAGCTGTTGAGCATCGCCATGACGTCGTCGCGCATGAAGGGCAGCATCTCTTGAACTCCTACGACGGACACGCCCATGCGTTCGATCGTCTGCGCGACGATCTCCCTGCGCGCCCTCCAGCGGTTCTTTATATCGGTTATGCAGTCGCTGCGAAGATTAAAAGTTGCGGTGCGGAATGTGGTTGCCAATCCTGTTTCCTCTTTATGTATCTTTATTTTTTTGCGCCGTGCGGAAATTTTTATGTGCCCTTGAAGTCGTCGCGTCGCGCGGACGGCTCCGGCTTCACGGCGTCACGGCGCGGTATATGATTCGCCGCGCTCGAGCGCTTCGACGGCTGCGGGCCACTGCGCAGGCAGATGCGTCAGCGCGTCCGGCTCCTCGGCGGCGCACGCCGGCTTTTTCGGGTAGCGCGGCGACCAGTCGATGTGTATCGTGTGTATGCCCGCCGCCTTCGCGCCCGCGATATCGCGAGCGAGGTTGTTGCCGATCATGACGCAGCGTTGCGGCTGCGCGCCCGACAGCGCGAGCGCGCTGTCGAACATGCGCCGGTCGGGCTTCTCGGCGCGCACAAGCTCGCTGACGACGTAGCCGTCGAAGAGCTCGAGAACGCCGCAGTCGCCGAGAATGTTGCGGAAGCTGTCCCAGTAGCCGTCCGCGACGAGGTACAGCCGGCGCCCGCCTTCCTTCAGCGCGCGCACGGCTTCGACCGCTCCGGGAATCGGCGACGCCGATACGACGATCCCGCCCGGATAACGCGGGTCGGAGTAATCGCGAACCTCCGTCGCCTGGTCGATGATCGTATCGCCGGAGTCGAGGAAGACCGTGAACCTACCGCTGCCGTCTGCGCCGTCCGGAGCGTGCGAAGCCTGTCCGACGTCTGTCCGCGCGATGCGCGTATATGTATTATCGTCAGCGCCGGCCGCAGCTTTTAAGTCGCGGCCGTCTTTTATGTTGCCGTTCATCTCTGACCCTCGTTAAACTTTCGTGTCGCAGTAGCGGCAGACGCCGTTTTCGACCAGCACCGGCAGCGCTCGCTCGTGGTTTGTGACGCAGCGCGGGTTCGGACAGTACCGTTCTCCGCATTCGTATCTGCCGACGGGCGCGCGCCCCGCCTGCACGAGCCGCATAACAAGCGCCATGCGCACGTACAGCCCGTTTTTCGCCTGCTCGAAGTACAACGCGCGCGGATCGTCGTCGACCTCTGGCGATATCTCGTCCACCTTCGGCAGCGGGTGCAGTATTATCATCGAATCCTTCGCGCGATCGAGCTTCGCCCTGTCGAGCACATACACGTGCGCTTCCTTCTCGTACTGCTCCTCGGATGCGAAGCGCTCGCGCTGGATCCGCGTCATGTATAATACGTCGAGCTCGCCGATCGACTCCTCGAGCGACGACGCGAAGCGCACGTCGCGCCCGGCGATGCAGTCAAGTATGTACTGCGGCACCGACAGCTCCGGCGTCGATATCAGGACGTAGCGCACGTTCTCGTACTCGGACAGCGCGCGGATAAGCGAATGTACGGTGCGGCCGTTTTTTAGGTCGCCGCATATGCCGATCGTCAGCCCGTCGACCTTGCCGAACCGCTCGCGGATCGTGAAAATGTCCATCATCGTCTGCGTCGGGTGCAGGTGCGCGCCGTCGCCCGCATTGATTACGGGCGCGTCGGAGTAGAGCGACGCAGCGAACGCCGCGCCCTCGACGGGCGAGCGTATGACCGTGATGTCAGCGTATCCGGCGACGATTTTCACCGTGTCGCGCAGGCTCTCGCCCTTGGAGACGGAGCTGGCGTTCGGGTCGGCGAAGCCTATCGTGCCGCCGCCGAGCCGCAGCATCGCGGTCTCGAACGACAGACGCGTGCGCGTGCTTGGCTCGTAAAACAGCGTGCCCATGATCTTGCCGTGCAGCGCGCCGTTATAATCGCCCGGCCTCGCCTTGATGGACGATGCGAGCGTGAAAAGGTCCTCGCGCTCGTCCTTTGTCAGCGCGGAAAAGTCGATAAGAGAATGCATAAGCGTTTTTACCGTCCGATTGATACTATGCTTTACTTGTCACCCGCGTCAGAGCGTGTCGGCGGACGCGGTTCTTTTATCAGCGGATGCGCCGGCGCGCGCGGACGCGTTTTTAGCGACCCAGTCGGAGAAGAGCAGCGAGCACATCCCGACGTCTTTGTATGCGCCGCGCACATAGAGCGCTTCGCGGCGCGTGCCCTCGTATGTCATGCCGCACTTCTCCATAACGCGGCGGCTCCTCTCGTTGCCCGCCATGTACCGCGCCTCGATCCGGTGCAGGTTCAGCTCGACAAATCCGAAGCGCACGACCGCCTCGAGCGCCTCCGGCGCGATTCCGCGGCCCCAGTACGCGCGCGATATCACGTAGCCCACCTCGGCGCAGTTGTTCTGCGCGTCGAACTTCGTAAAACCGGCGGTGCCTATCAGCTTGCGCTCAGATGTCAGCTCGACGCCCCAGTCGTAGTATTCGCCATCCCGGTACCGCTCGTTCAGGTAGTCGACATACCGCTCGGTGAACCGCAGATCGTCGTGCGGGTCCCAAAGAAGATAGCGCGTGAGCTCCGGATCGCAGCTGTACTCGTACATGTCCGCAGCGTCGGAGCGCTTGATCTTGCGCAGCGTCAGCCTTGCGGTATGCAGCTTCGGAGGATCGCGGAAGATCCTCTGTATATCGGACATCGTCAAAGAATCCGCGCCTCCCCACGAAAAAGCTTTTTGGTTAATACATATAAAGGCCGTCACATTATCATATCATATTATGATGAAAATTTAAAGAGGGTGCCGATAAAAAGCACATGCATATATATGGCATCGCAATTCGGCCAAATCATAATAAAGCGTTGACAATATATACTAAAACGTGTTATAATAAGTATACTCGTTTAGTCAAAAATTAAGAAAAACAGCCGAATTGTTTTATGAATGAATCAAGAGGTGCAACGGACGCGTCCGCGCAGAGAAAGGTCAGGGTCTTATGCGTGACGTCATCGAAGGGCGGGGTCGGCAAATCGACCGTCGCGGCTAATCTCGCCGGAGCGCTCGCCGAACGCGGCGAGAAAGTCCTGCTTGTCGACTGCGACCTCTCGAACCGCTCGCTGGATATGTACCTCGGATGCGAGAACCGCGCCGTATTCGACCTCGGCGACGTTTACCGGGGGCGCACCGACGCTTCCTATGCCTTAATAAGACGGCCGGGGGGCATATCGTTTGTGGCGGCGCCTGCCGACCTTTCGCCCGCAGCCGTATCGGCGGAGACGCTGTGCCGTGCCGTGGCGGACGTCATAAGTGAAGCCGCGCCGGATTGGGCGATAATAGACACGTCGGGTCCGGCGGACGGGGTGCCCGCGATGCTCGCGTCGATCGCGCGCACCGCGCTCGTCGTGTCCGGGCAGCAGGGCGTGGCGATGCGGGCCGCGGAGAAAACCGGCGACAGCCTTGGCGAGGCGGGCCTTGACCGCCGGTGGCTCGTTATAAACAATTTCGACTTTTCGGCGGCGGAAAAGGGCGGGCGCGCGGGCGTCGTATCGATGATCGACACCTGCCGGCTGCCGCTGCTCGCCGTAATACCGCGCGACGAATCGCTTGCCGCCGCTCAGGAAAGCGGCGCCCTCGCCGCCGAAGCGAAAGCGCCGTCGGCGCAGGCATTCAGAAATCTCGCAGCGCGCCTTTCGGGAGAAAGCATACCGCTGTTTTACGGTATGCGCGAGTTCAGGCGGCGCCGCAGGTATTTTTGACAGCACAGCAGGATACATAATAACTCAACCGGGCGGAAACCGGGGAGGATGGAAATGGAAATCGCCATAATTGCGGACGATACTAAAAAAGAACTCATGACGCAGTTCTGCATAGCATACTGCGGAATATTATCGAAACATAACCTTTGCGCCACCGCAATCACCGGCAAATACATAGCCGATGCCACGGGGCTTAAAATAGAACGGCTGCTTCCCGGCTCGCATGGCGGAGAGCAGCAGATAACCTCGCGCATAGCCTATAACGAGATCGACGTACTGCTTTACTTCCGTTCGACCGGGCCGAAGTCGACGCCGAGCGAGTCCGAGTACAACCTGCTCCGCATGTGCGACATACACAACGTCATCGTCGCGACGAACATTGCGACGGCAGAAGTCGTCATCTGCGCACTCGACCACGGCGACCTCGACTGGCGCGAGATCGTCAACCCCAAGAGCGAGTACAACCGCCGGCGCCGCGGACTCAGCCAGTAATATTTACCGCTTGACAAACGGCGAGATGCGTGATATAATAAAAAATCATCCATCGATATTCCGCGATAAACGGAACATGTCCCGTCGTAAAGCCGCTACAGAGAAGGGCGCGTTCGCCGTGTGCGATCGCTGAAAGCGCCCGAGCGAGCCTATTCGGGGTACCGCCCGTTTGCGTACAAATTTAATATCAAATGAAGTTAAAGTTCGGGTGGAACCGTGCTGACCGCACCCCGAACGACGGAGTCATCTCCGCCGTTCGGGGTTTTTGTTATATAAAAATATAAAACAAGGAGATACAAGCCATGTTCAAGATTACTTTCGGAGATAAATCCGCGTCGTTTGACGCATCGATCTCCGTTTTCGACGCCGCTAAAGCCGCGGGCGTCGAGTTCGGCAGAGAAGTGCTCGCGGCGCAGATAGACGGCCGCGTCGTCGACCTGACGCATCCGCTCGACGGCGACGCTGACGTCAGGCTGCTCACGTTTGCGGACGAGGGCGGCAAGCGCGCCTTCAACCACACCGCGAGCCACATCCTGGCGCAGGCCGTCAAGCGCCTTTATCCGTCTGCGAAGCTGACGATCGGCCCGTCGATCGACAACGGCTTCTACTACGACATCGACGTCGAGACGCCGTTCACCGCCGACCAGCTCTCCGGTCTCGAAAAGGAGATGCAGAAGATCGTGCGCGAGAACTTCAGGCTCGAACGCTTCACGCTTCCGCGTGACGAGGCGATAAAGCTGATGGAGGAGAAAGACGAGCCGTATAAGGTCGCGCTGATCGCTCGCGTGCCCGAGGGCGAGGACATCAGCTTCTACCGCCAGGGCGAATTTATCGATTTGTGCGCCGGCCCGCATCTCTTCTCGACCGGCGCGGTCAAAGCGTTCAAGCTGCTGCAGTGTACCGGCGCGTACTGGGAGGGCGACGCGAAGAACAAGATGCTCTGCCGCGTCTACGGCGTCGCGTATCCGTCCAAGGAGGAGCTCAAGAACTACCTCGACATGCTCGAGGAGGCTAAGAAGCGCGACCACCGCAAGCTCGGCCGCGACCTCGACCTCTTCGACGTGCTCGACGAAGGCCCCGGCTTCCCGTTCTTCTATCCGAAGGGTATGATTCTGCGCAACCTGCTCGAGGACTACTGGCGCGAAATACACCGCGAAGCGGGCTACGAGGAGATCAAGACGCCGATCATCCTCAACCGCACGCTCTGGGAGACCTCCGGCCACTGGGACCACTACCGCGAGAACATGTACACTACCAAGATAGACGACGAGGACTTTGCGATCAAGCCGATGAACTGCCCCGGCGGAATGCTCGTCTACAAGCGCAAGCTCTGGAGCTACCGCGAGCTGCCTTGCCGCTGCGGCGAGCTCGGACTTGTGCACCGCCACGAGCTGTCCGGCGCGCTTCACGGGCTCATGCGCGTCCGCTGCTTCACTCAGGACGACGCGCACATCTTCATGACCCCCGACCAGATCAAGGACGAGATCATCGGCGTCTATAGACTGATCGACAAGGTGTACGGCGCGTTCGGTCTGCCTTATACGATTGAGCTGTCCACCCGCCCCGAAAACTCCATCGGCTCCGACGAGATGTGGGAGCTTGCGACGAACGGTCTGAAGGGCGCGCTCGATACGGTCGGCAAGCCGTATAAGATAAACGAGGGCGACGGCGCGTTCTACGGCCCGAAAATCGACTTCCACGTCCACGACTGCCTCGGCCGCGAATGGCAGTGCGGCACGATCCAGCTCGACATGAACATGCCCGAGCGGTTCGACCTCACCTATGTCGGAGCGGACAACGAGCGCCACCGCCCCGTCATGATCCACCGCGTCGTGTTCGGCTCGATCGAGCGGTTTATCGGCATCATAACCGAGCACTTCGCCGGCGCGTTCCCGCTCTGGCTCTCGCCGGTTCAGATGACCGTTCTCCCCGTCGGCGAATTCTTCAACGATTATGCCGCATCCGTCGCCGAAAAGTTCAAGGCCGCCGGCTTCCGCGCCGAATGCGACCTGCGCAACGAGAAGATCGGCTACAAGGTACGCGAAGCGACGCTCAAGAAGATCCCGTATATGCTTGTGGTCGGCGAGCGCGAGCAGAGCTCCGGCACCGTCACCGTCCGCAACCGCAAGGGCGAGGACGAAGGATCCATGACGGTCGACGAATTCATCGCGCGCTCCCGCGCCGAAAGCGACAGCAAAGAGATAAAGTAAGCGACGCGGAGCTGTTCCGATATAAAAATCACAGTTAAGAGATAAAACGGCAACAGAGCAGGGAGGACACGCCTTAAAAGGCGTGTCCTCCCCCTTTTAGTTATCGTCTCTCATTTCTTGCTTTCCTCCACCGCCGCGTGCATGGCGGTGAAGAGTTCGGCATAGCGCGGGTGCTCGGGTACGCGCGCCATGCCGCACCACAGCGACAGCGGCAGAGCCCTGCCCTCGAACATGACGGGCTCGCCGTTTTTCGCAAGGATCTCGTCGGCGACTGCGCGGGCGGCCGTTTCGTCGTCGAAGTCGGTGACGAGCGCGAACTCGTCGCCGCCGATGCGCATCAGCACCATATCGTCCGAAGCGGCGGACTCGATGCGCGCGGCTATTTCGAGAATCGCGAGGTCGCCGGCGCGATAACTCACCTTGTTGAAGTCCGCGAAATTCACGCCGTCGAAGCACAGCACCCACCTGCCCGCACGCGACCGGAAAAAATCGTAAGCCTCGCCGAGATCGACTCTTTTTCGCATCATGTAAAGATCATCCCCTTCTCTGTATTCGAAATTTATCTTCGGGAAAATCCCCGTAAAGCGCCTTGCGCCCTTGAACTCAGACGGCGATTCGTTCCAGACGCGCCTGAAGACGCGCGAGAAAACCTCGACAGAGTTGTACTGATACTTCAGCGCGGCCTCGGTAACGCTGAGCCCCCCCTGCGATATGTCCTTAGCCGCCTGTGTCATGCGCCGCCTTGTCACATAATCCTTTATGCTGCACTCGAGCGCGTACCGGAACAGTTTTTCGAGCGACGACAGCGAAACGTGGCACCGGTCCGCGATATCCTGCCGCGTAAAGGGTTCACAGAGGTTGTCTTCGATAAAATTTATAGATTCCGTAAGTATCATAAAATTCTTCATCGCGCCGCCCCCCTTGCGTCTGTCCTGTCGACATAATTATATCATCAGTTTTCCGCATCCGCTTGACGATTTGAGCATTTTTATAGAAAGAGCCGCCCTTAGCTTTTCGTCGGCAATGAGCCGGAGTGAGGCTGCGTCCTGTACGAGATAAAAAATCAGGCGGTACCGCGCGACCGTGAAAGGTCGTGCGGTATCGCCTGTTGCTGCTGCATTGCGCCAATCAGCCGCTAAAGTCGTCGGAGTAGAAGTTCAGAACCTTGCCGAGCTGCTTCGCCATAACCTTCGAGCTGGACGCGAGCTTCGAAGCGAGGTCGGGGTTCCCGTCGTAGAGCTGGTAGCGGAACATATACGGCAGGTTCGAGCAGAACTCGCCGAACTGGAACGAGAACTCGTAGACGCGGCCCGCCATGATGAGGTCGACCATCTCGGCCGTCTCGGGGTCGGCGGAGTATTTGCCCTTGAGTGCGGTGTCGTAGTAGGCCGGGTAAACCGTCTTGTAGCTCTCCGCGTTCAGCGCCTCCATGACGATGCCGAGGAACTCGTAGTTCTCCTCGCGCACGGTCTTCGGAATGCCGAATACGGTGTGCTGGTCCATCGAGTTCGTGTAGTAGTTCGTCTGGTTCTCGTCATACTTCGGGAACGGGAGGATGCCGTAGGTGTCCTGCATGTCGCGAAGCGCGCCGTAGCAGTCGTTGACAAGGAGCGGCATAAGGCACACGTTGCCGTTGATGAATTCGCCCTTGCCGGTCGTTTCGTCCTTGAATCTGATGCCGCCCTTCGAGTTGAAGACGATGTTTATCAGCTTTTCAAGTGCCGAATACACTTTTTCGGTGCCGAGCGTTACTTTAATTTCGTTCGCTTCTTTATCGTACGTCGTGATCTTCTCGCCCATGGCTGTGACCCAGACGTCTGTGCCGTGATATCCCCAGTAGCCGTAGCTGAAGGTGTCGCCGACGTCTTTTTCGCCGTTGCCGTTTTTATCCTCGTAGATCTCGTTGACCATCGAGTTGAGCTTGTCGAGCGTCCACTTGCCCTCGCGCACCGTGCTGTACATCGTCGAGGAGTCATATCCGTAGGACTCGAGCAGCGGCATGTTGAAGAAGAACGCATACGTATACTTGAGCGCGGAGATCGACAGGTCGCCGACGATGCAGAAGAGCTTGCCGTTTATCGTCGAGCCTGCGTTGGAATCGGTCGACCACCACGGCTTCGACTGATCGATGTGCGGTATTTCGTTCCAGTTGAGGTAGCAGCCCGCGGAGATCGGAACATACGCCTTGTATTCATAATGTCCCGCGATCTCGTAGGCGTCGTCGCCGGACGAGACGGTCAGCTTGACTTCGTTGTACGGAG
>DBRA01000020.1:0-4010 GCA_002305445.1 Clostridiales bacterium UBA1380
CCTCCGTGGGGAGGGCGACGGCGAAGAAAACAAGAAATTCTTCGCATAATATTATTGTTTTGTACATGTTTCACAAAGGGTAAGTGTTAATTTTCTTTCAAACACAAAATTTTCGCGTAAAAACGGTATTTTGGGTAGTGCGAATCTCCCGGCTTTTTTATGTGCGATATACATTCGCGCTAAATAATCATGGCGTCGTCGGGGAAATATGTGCTCTTTGCTCCGTAATGTTCGATACGGCTTTTATAATTATTACCCAGATTGTATATGCGAAGGCTGTCGACGCCGCTGTCAATCACTTTCAGCAGCTTGTCTTTAACAACACATAGTTCGGCCGGTGAGAGCGAGCACTCGAATACAGAATTCTGCACACGCTGACCGTAATTGACACAGATTTTCGCTACTTTTCGCAGGCGTATTTTCCCTTTGGCTGATTCGGTGCTGACATCATATGTTATAAGGACAAGCATCTTTTACCATCCTTTATTACAGCGCACGGCGCTGTATAGATGTTATGCATTTTACTTCCAGAAGAACGGCGGATATGTGTTGATGTCGCCTCTGATATACCTCGCGAGCAGCATGGCCTGCACATACGGAAGCAGCCCCCACTCGACCTTTTCGCCTAAAAACGGGTGCGTTATCGTTTCGCGTTTTTTCTCCTGCCACGACGACAGATAAACCTTGCGGCTGTCGTCTTTCAATAATACACTGCCGTTTTCTTTGCGCGTGAAATCGCTGTCCGATATAACGCGGCGGTTTATCATTGTCAAGACAAATCTGTCGCCAAGGCACGCGCGGAATTCTTCGATGAGGTCGAGAGCGAGGGAGCACCTGCCGGGACGTTCCGTGTGAAAGAATCCGGCGTAAGGGTCGAGACCGACCGTTTCCAACGCCCCGACGCACATAGATGTAAGAAGCGCATATGTAAATGATAAAAGCGCGTTGACGTTGTCCATCGGCGGCCGGCGTGAACGGGAACGGTAATAAAACTCGTCTTTTTGCTGAAGAATCATATCGTCGAATACGAAAAAATACGTATTCGCGCTCTCTCCCTCAATACCTCGCAGCATGTCGGCGTTGTCGGCGTCATATGCGCAGGCCGCGGCCGTTTTTAACGCCTCAGATGCTCTCCCGAGCTTGGCGGCGTCGATCCGCATTTCGTGATCGCGTATGGCTCTGTCGACGACGGCTGCGGAATTTTTGATCTTCGCCGCGATGATGTTTTTTGCAATGTCAAGCGACCTTTTTTCGTCGTCGCATATTCTGTATTGCTCGCGGCGCAGCAGTATATTTCCGTACGATTTGCCGGTCACCTTTGCGGCGAACTGACCCGACGGACGGATAAAAACGAGCGATATATTCATATCGGCGCATTTGCACATTAAAGCCGGGCTTGCGCCTACGTAGCTGAATGCGACGATACTTTCCAGTGTGTGGAGCGGAACGCGTCCGATCGTCTTATCTTCGGCCATTATTACGGCGTTTTCGCCGTCGAGGCCGAGATACGCGTCTTCGGCGGTGACATATAGTGTGTTCAGAAGCTTTTTCACAGCCTGCCCTCCGCGCCCTCGCAGACATTTTCTTTTACATACTTTTTCGCGTCTGATGCCTTCATCAGCTTCGGTAGGCAGAGATTTTTAAGCGAACAGGCGTTGCAGCTCTTGTTTGGTTTTACCTTCGGAACATAACCGCGCTTCATGAGCTGATGCATCTCGCTGAATAATTCGGCTACACGTTTTCGCGACTCGTCCGAAAAACCGACCTTAATGCGTTTTTTCGTCTGTCCGTAATATATGGATCCTTCATTAATTTCGCACGACAGCATCTCCTCTAAGCACATCGCCTGCGCTGTAAGTTGCAGAATGTCGATGTCGTCATCCTTCGGCTGTCCGTGCTTATATTCGACGGGGAAGACGGTAAATCTGCCGTCTCTCCCCGCCATCTCTATACCGCGCGGATGCCTGCGGAATTCCACGACATCGCATTCGCCGCTGACGCCGAGCGTGCGCGAGTATACGGGAACGCCGCGCGATATTATAACCTCCCCGCGGCTTTCCGAAAAGTAGCTGTCGTGGCAGTTTTCATGGAGCAGATCTCCCTCGGCCGTCCTCAGGTTGTCGTCCCAGAGCTGTTCTATGTGTATGAGCGCCCACTGCCGCCGGCAGAACGCGAAGTGCTGTATTCCGGAAAGCTGTAAAAAGTCGTCCTCGTTATATTCCATCGTAGACTTCGGCTTTTAGACCGTCGAGCTCGTCCAGCTCGATGTTGTAATCGTCGATCGACGACGGCATGTTGACGCCATCCTTGATAGTGACGTGCAGCAGCCTGTGCACCTTCGCCGACGAATACTGCCCGACCTTGCAGTTGTGCTTCCACCAGTATAGCTTCACAACCTCCATACTGCCGTCTGGGCGCGCTGCGGACGCGTCGTTGATGAAGAGCGTGCGCAGACATTCCTTTATCGTCTCCGCATCCTCCTCCGTGAATCCGGTTTTCTCCGCAAGCTGTACGTTTATCGAACCCTTTATCTCGTAAAGCCCGAACTCGACCATGTGCTTTGTACCCATCGTATCCGAGCTCTTCTTGCCGTCGTCCGTCGGTTCGCTGTTGACGCTCTTTGTTATCTGAATGCTGTTTATATCGACCGGCGAATAGCTCTTCGCCATATGTATCGAGACCGGGCCTCTGACCCCGACCGAAACGCCGTCGCCGGCTTTATCACCATCCTTGTCCTTGCCCTTTGACTTCGTTTTAAACGCGAACACCTGTCCGAACGACCTCACGTCGATCCACTCGGCGCATGCTTTTTCGGCGTATTCGTCTTTGTTTGCATAATTTGTAATAGTCTTTTCCGCCCTCTCGCTTAAGCTCTTGAAGCCGTCGTTGCAGCGCTCCTGCGATTGGACGAAGATCTTTTTGCCCATGTCCTGCATGCGGTTTCTTATCTTGCGCTTAATGCATACGTCGGATATTTCGCCGACGCCGGTATAGGTTGTGCGCGGGCGGTTGCCGTTGAGCGGGTCGCCGTTCGGATTAGCGTCTTTGACGCTGACAAGCGCGATAAAGTCGATCTTGTTCTGTAGTACTGACATGATAATAATTCCTCCGTTATAAATTTGATTTAGTTATTGCTATTTTCATCGTGACTTTCGCTGTTAGATGCTTCTCTCTTCTTATATAGTTCTCGACACTGCAGATAATAACCGAGCAGATACGTTTCGCCGAGCGGGTTGTTTAGCCTGCCGATGTCTTCGTCTTTAAACCTTGCGACGATATCGGCAAGCATCTGCTTGAAATAATGTTCCGTTCCGCCGACCACGGATTTATCCTGGAAATACGGGACCAGAGCGCTCTCCAGCGACTTCCACACCGAAAACGGGTGCTGAACGAACGCGGCCTGCAGCCTTATTGCGTTTGTCTCGCGGCCCTTGTCCTTTTCATTATCATAGGTCCGCCGTTCGACATACTCCGCGATCGCAAGTATGCGTCCGAACAGGTAGCTTCTGTCGTTGTTGTTTAAATCAAGCTCCATCGGTAATTCCTCTCCTTTATGCGAATCGTTATAATATTTTCTTATCACCGCACAGGCGGTCGACAGTATGATGCTGCGATTGTTCGGGAATGCGAGCGGCTGCGACGCTTTTGCGTATAAATAATGGACAATATCCTTCGGAATAGGCTTCGCGTCTATCATACAGTGAAAAATTCGCTGGAACTGCTCTTTGAAAACCTTATCGTCCGTTTCGAGGAATATATTCCGCTCGGTGCCGAACGCGCAGTTTACAATGCGTTTTATGTTGGGCGTTTCGACTTCCGTGTATGCCTTTTTCTCCGGCGTGAATTTAGTAAAGTACCATATACAGCTTCCGTACCAGCGCTCGATTCTGTCGTAGAAATCGGATGCCTTGAGTTCGTTGTAGTAAACGACGGAGAGCCGTCCCGTCGTTGCCGCGTCAAGCGCGATTATTACGATATCGTCGTTTTCGCTTATGTTGTTCCTATATCCC
>DBRA01000020.1:4029-4676 GCA_002305445.1 Clostridiales bacterium UBA1380
TTGCCCTTAGGGTTCCAGCATACATATGTGCGTTTATCGCGGCTGCCGACCGTCACGCCCTGATTCGCAACCAGCCAGCTGAGCGCGTTGTGCGCTTTCTGACTCGCCTCGTAGCTTATCGTGCACGCCTGCTCCGGCTCTGCGAAACGCCCGCGGTATGTAAAGTTTTCGCTGTCGTTTGACGAAATCAGCTTTGCTCCGTAGTTCGACGCTACAATGCCCTTCGGATGGATTTTTGATATGACTTCGCTTTTACCGTTTACATAGCAGACGTCAGTGACCCCGGGTTTTATCGAATTGTAATATTTAGTGTAGAGTTCGAATAGGTGCGGGTCCTGCCATACGGCGTCGGGGAATGTACCTCTGACGCGGAAGCGCACCATAAGCTTGTCATGGCTCACGCCGTTGATTTTTTTATCGGACAGCCTGCCGTTTTCGTCGAGTTCCAGTATTCCTGATTCCACGAGGTCAGCGACCATTGTCTTGCCGGATATGTAGCTGTATACAGCCTTAACCTTATCGTCGCTGTATTCCGACTGCGCCCATTTTTCGAGCGCTTCGGAATACAGCCTGAACTTTTCGCCCGGCATATCTTCATCGGCATATTCGGAGTAGTCGCCCGCTACATAGGGCAGCACATCGCATAA
>DBRA01000020.1:4706-11524 GCA_002305445.1 Clostridiales bacterium UBA1380
CCGCCGAACTGGCCTTTTTTAGTCACGGTTAATTCGATTTGAGCGTTTGCTGTCTTGTGCGCGACGACGGCGAGAGGATATTTCACGTCGGTTTTGCCCGCCATCACCGTGTTGGATACATATGTGTCGTAGAGCATGTTCATCCAACCCAATTACTCCACCTCCTTAAATTCGCCGAGCCCTGAAAAATTCCCGTATTTTTCGCCGAAAGGTTTCATCGCCATGTCCCGGACGGGCCGATGGATGCAGTCCTGCGGCGGCGGATATAGAATCTCGCCGCGTATCATCTTAGCCCGCCACAGCCTGATCGTCATTTTGCCCCGCGTCTCGTCCGAATAGGCCTCGTCAGGATATGTTATACCGTGATACATAAGTCCGAAATCCATCTCAGGAACACTGTCGTAAGCGCCCTGTCCCTCTCCGTATACACAGGGTTCTACGTAACCCTGACATTCCCGCGTCCCTAAGAAGATGTCGCGCCGCCCCCCGCGCTCGATCATTCGCTTAGCGATGAAGTAATGCTTGTTTTCGTTCCGGTCGCCGGCAAGCTCCGGCCGGTTCTCGTTCCAGATGAAATGCGCTCTTACCTGATACCGGCAATCCTTTAGGTAGGTGTAGTACGAAAGATCGTTTTCCGGCGACGTGTACTTTATCGGCCTTATCCCCTTGGCCTCCGTCTGGATTTGATTCATCACCCGCACGGAGTCTATAACCCAGATGAACGTCGGTTTCGCGTATACGGATTGCAACGCGCCCTTGATCGCCTCATAAGTCGGTATCTGATAACTGAACTTCTCCCCGCCGATGCGGGTGATCGGATCCGAAAACAACGCCCAGTCACCCGTCAGCTCAAACTCCACAATGTTTTCATGTTGCAAAAAAGTCACACCCTTTCTTATATATTTGAAAAATCGGCATGTACAATAGCAAAGGGAAGAGGGTTATGGCTTTGGCCATAACCCTTTTCTTGCGCATCAGTAATACAGGTCCGCGTCAATAGTGATGCCTGTATCGGCGTCATAATAGTTTTCGTTGCTCAGAACAGAAAAGCCTTTATCATCGTCGCGATAAAGCAGTCCGTTTTCGTCGAACTGCTCGTATTGATGCTTGAAAAGCGAAACAGTGTACGGCTTGGCCGAATTCAGCAAGTCCCGCAGATACATTAAATCATGCTTTGCCCGCTCGCCGCACAATTCGCTTATCACTATCTTAGCGTCTTCGTCGTACGGGACGATGACGTCGAACGTCTCCTCGTCGAACACCTTGAACGCATCCCCTGCCGTCTTGAACGCCTGATTCAAGTGATATCTGCGCACCGTGTTTTTTGTGTATTTTTTATTGTCGGCCAGCATACTGTACAGCCTTTCCTCTCCGTTTGACGATTCGAACGGATAAGAAAACTGTTTCTTTACGTTTTCGTCGTTATATAGATAGCGATAAAAATCATCGATACATTCATAACTGGCAAGGTCGTTGTTATACTGCTCCGGATCATCCTCGTAGTTATCGAGCAGCCCTCTCGTGATCCTCGCCGCGTCCGCTATATCGGGTAGATTGCTCAAGTCCTTGTTATCGCTTTTGAGATTGACGATATAAACGTCGCATATGCCGCCGTATTCGCCGCTGCGGTTGCAGCGCCCCGCGACCTGGATTATGTTGTCGAGACCGGCGACAACGCGTATCGCGCTGTTGAATGATATATCGACGCCTGCTTCGATCAGCTGCGTAGATACGCAGATGACTTTTCTTCCGTTGCATCTGTCACCGAGCGAGGCATATATCTTCTTCAGCGTATCCTGCCTGTGCTTCATGCACATCGAGGTCGATAAGTGACAGACTTCACATTTATCGCTTCTGTAATGTTTTGCAAGCGAGAAAAGCTGCTTAGCAGTTTTCTTTGTGTTGCACACGATGAGCAGAGAAGAGCTTTTTTCTATTATTTCGCCTGCGAAGCAGGCGAGCTCTTCAACGCTCCGGCCTATCGGGGTCGTCTTGTTTATGATATTCGTGCGTTTGAACACCGAGAAAAGCGTCTCGTCATACGGTATAATATCGGCGTTTTCGCTGTATTTGAGCGACCTTTTCACGATATCGAACCTCGGATGCGTCGCGGAGGACAGTATGACGGTCGCGCCGCATGAATAGGCGAGGAAATTCATCGCCGAGTTGAACATGTCGATGACCTTTTTCGGCAGAGACTGAACCTCGTCGATAATAATCACGCTGCCGCACAGCGACGACATGCGCCGCACATCGGTGTTCGAGCCGGCGAAAAGCGTATTCAGAAGCTGTACGAGCGTCGTTATGACGATCGGCGACTCCCATGTCTGTGCCAGAAGCTCATACCGTTCGAGCTCGTCCCCTGTTTTTGCCTGTCTGACCACGTTCGAGTGATGCTCGATCATGATGCTCGGGTCCGTCAGGACATCTTTTATCGCCTTCGAATTCTGTTCGATAATCGTCAACAGCGGAATGACGAAAATAATGCGCTTCTTGTCATGCGCCCCGGCGTGCGCGAGCGCGTATCTCAGCGCGGACAGCGTTTTTCCGCCGCCTGTCGGTATGTTCACGCGGTATATGCCGCCCTCTTTGTCGGCGAATGTCCTGCATGCGTCGGAGAATTTCCGCCTCGCCCTATTTATCAGCGTATCCTTGTCTTTGAAGCCGTCGAGCTTAGCCTCAAGTGCGGCCAGCTCGCGCTCCCACATCGCTTTATCGGCTGTTATATACTTCTCGGATGCGCCTGTCTCGAATTCGGCCGAGTCGCGCCTGTCGCCGTCGATTACGGCGGACAGCACGAGCCTCGCGCACAGACCGGTACAGAAACAGCGCTGCGACTCTTTGCCGTAACCGCAGATACCTTCGTAAAAAATGCGTATTTCTTCGCAGGCGTCGGCGTAAAGCGCATCAAGCTCATCCTCGCCCGCGCATTCGGCTATGAAGTTGCTTTTGGCTTCATCGCAGCTGATATCATCTCTGTCTTTATCAAGGCGATACCGGAACCCGCTTTTTTCGTCTAAACCGATGCAGTCGAACTGACCGTGATGCGCCCCTGCGGCGTATGCGATAATTTCGCATGCGAGAACCTGCAAATCGCCGCTGTCCGCGCGCGCATACCGTTCCATCAGATATATCACGCCGCAGTAGGTGTGGTTTACCGAACCGCGAATGACGCTTTCACCCTTAGCCGACTTGCGCAGATATGTCTGATACTTTTCCGCAGCTTTGCCCATGTCGTGGACGAGACCGGCAAGGTACGCGGTTTTATATAGCCCCACGGACCTCAGCTTATCGGACGCGTATTCCGCCACCGCGCGGACATGCTCGCTCAGGGTCTGTTCGGCAGTTACGCCGTCTTTTATTTTCATGTGCGCAAGATGAACCGGCATAATGCTTAACACAACTCCCGTATATAAATAAAATTTATATACATCATACAACTTGCGTCTTTAACTGTCAATACATGGAATCGTTTTATGTAAAATTTTGTAATATCGTTATAGCTTTTGCGCAATATGCTCGTATAATGACCGCTTCGCGCATAACAAGCAGCGTCAAGATTTAAACGTCCCCGCCTCGCGGCGCGAAAAAAGCTCCGAAAGCTTATCTTTCGGAGCTTTTATGTTATGTTCTATATAGATTTATCTATACATATCGAACTCGCCGTCGAGCCACGCGACATGTTCGGTTACGAACAGCTTCACAAATTCGCACTGTTCGGCGAATGTCTTCGCATTCATGACCGGCTCGCTGTTCGGCCAGACATACTCGTTCATTATGTCCCAGCGTCGGAAGTTGTCGTCCGCAGCCGCGGACATTACCTCGACATACTCGTCGATCTTATCGAGCATCTGCGGCACATACTCGTTCTTCGCAACCTCCCAGCGCTCCATGAAGAGCTGCTGGAACTCCGGATACAGGAGCCAGAAGTACATCCACTGAAGCGATATCACGTAATAACGGTCGCGGCGGTGGGAATTGTCGAAGTCAGCGTTGCCGAACGCGAGGTCAAAGTCCCAGACGGGCCCGAAGTAGAGCTTGCCGCCTCTGTCCTTGTACATATACGCGTCGTAACCCATGCCCGTGCCGCCGCATATCTCCTTGGCGATGAGCCAGTCTACGCAGCTAGCCATATCGAGCAGTTCCCAGACGCTGTCGTCCTGCTGGCGGAGCAGGTGGTCGATCTGGGAGAAGTAATCGCTTATGAACTCGTACTGCGCTTCGTTTGTCGGCTTCGGCGAGATGATCGAGAACAGCATGTCCGAAACCTCGAAATACGCGTTTGACGATTCCTCGGCGCGGACGTCGCACTCGATGAAATATCCGGTGTCGGCGTCTTCTGAGCCTTCCTCGATCCGTACGCGCGTTTCCTGAACCTGAAGCTGGTCGCCGAGCGTGTAGACGCCGTCATATCGGCCGTTGAAAAAGACATGGACAGGCGTTATGGAAGGCGTATATTCGAGGTTGTCCATCAGCGACGAGAGATAAAACGCGCTCATGTTTCGGATAAGCGATTTGTCGGCGTAGTTCGCCATCAGCACCCAGTTGCGCGCCGCACCCATGCCGAGCACGTCTGCTTTGCGGTCGAGCTTCACGCGGTAGGACAGCTTCGGATATGTTTTCGTCGTGTTTCCGCGCGCGCGGATGACCATCGGGCGCTCGGCGATGTTGTCGCCGTCGGCGGAGTAGAGCGCAAACGTGCCTGTCACATAGTCGGCATACGGGTCGATGTCGGCGCCGCCGTCGGTCGTTATGTATACGCGCGGAAGAGTCGTATCGGTGAGTCCGAAGTATTCGGACGGATAAACGCTATCGGTTTCGGCGCCGGTTTCGGCCGGCTCGGGTATGTTGCCGGGGGTTGTGTCAAACGGCAGCGTCGTATCGGTGTCCGCCGATAAACCGGCTGTCGTGGATTCCGCAACAGTGCCGGATGTATCCGATGCCGATGTCCCCGCCGGAGCCGACGCGGCGTCGGTTACCTCACAGGAATAAAGAAGCGCGGCAGTCAATATTATCAGTAAAATAAAAAAGGTATACAGTTTTCGCATCATAAACTCCGGGTATTATATAACTTTATTATTTTATCATAAAAATCGACAAACTTCAACCGTGCGGAGATATTGCCTGCCTTGTTTGCATATGTCAATATGTGTTATAATAAACAAGTCGCGCATCGTCCGAGGTGCGAAGGAAGGAGTGAAGCTATGGCTGATGCTGAAAATTATACAGAACTAGTCGGCGAAGCGCTGGAACTGTACGGCCTGTCGGGACACAGGGCGGAATTCATACGCCACAACGAGAATCTGACGTACCGCGTCGGCGGCCGGTATCTTCTTCGAATACATAAATCGAAAGATGATTTCTCGGCGGGCGATATATACGACCTTGATCCGACCGCACGCCGCGAGAGTGAGATCGAGCTGCTGATGCGTCTTAGCGCGTCGGGACTTGACGTTCAGACGCCTGTCCGCACAACCGCCGGCTCATTTATCGGATTTTTGAAAGACGGCACGCCTGTCACGCTTCTCAACTGGATCGAAGGCAGAACGCTCGGCAAAAACGACCTGACGCCGCCGCTGTGCCGAAAACTCGGCGAAATGGCCGCAAAGCTGCATAAGGCGTCGCGCGGTTACTCGCCTGAGTGCGCGATACGATACGACGAGGTGCTTTGCTTAAAGCTGAAACCTGCGATCGAAGCGCTCGCGGAATATGTCGACGTACGATTCGCGCTCGCCGCGCTTGACGCCTGCGCGGATAATCTCGCCCGCACCGAGGACATGTTTCTGCCCGTGCACTCCGATCTGTCCTTGTCAAACATTCTTTTAACCAAAGACGGCGTCGTGCCGATCGACTTCTCGCTCTTCGGCGTCGGCCATCCGATGAGCGATATCGGCGGACTTTTTTGCAGCGTATCCGGCGGCATTAACCGCAAGGCGATAATCGACGGCTATGTAGGCGCGGGCGGCGAGTACGACGGCCGCGCGGCCGACTGCGCATTCGCGCTGAATGTGATTTTAGGCATCGTGCTGCATTCTAAAATATGGCCGCATGAGGACTGGTTTGCCGAAAAATTCGACGGATGGAGCAGAACGATTTTCGCTCCCGTATCAGAGGGCGTGCCGATGACGAAAACAGGCGCGCGAGCGTCGGTCGCGACCGAAGACGATATCGACGCGTGGCTTGATCTCGTCAGGCTTGTCGCCGATGATTTCCCCGGGCTTGATATCGACGATTACACCGTGACACTCAAGAAAAACATAAAGCGCGAGACGGCGCTGTGCGTGAGGGAGGACGGCAAGCTCGCGGGAGTGCTGCTCTGTTCGCCGAAGCAAAACTGCCTGTCGTTTCTCGCCGTTCACCCCGACTATCGCCGTTATGGCGCAGCTTCGGCTCTGATAAGCGAAATGCTGCGCCGCATGACCGGCGATGTATACGTCACGACGTACCGCGAGGGCGATCCGAAGGGCGGCGCGCCGCGCGCACTATATAAAAAGTTCGGTTTCGTCCCGTGCGGACTTGCGGAGGAGTTCGGCTACCCCGTCGAGCGCTTCGTATTGCGCAGAGGATAAAACAAAAACGCGTATCTTTCAGATACGCGTTTTTCATCTGCGGCGCTGTGCCGTTTATCGCGCCCGATAGGATTCGAACCTACGACCTGCCGGTTCGTAGCCGGACACTCTATCCACTGAGCTACGGGCGCTCATGTTCGCTTTGTTCCGCGAACGCTCTATATAATATCACAAATATATCTTTCTGTCAAGGGGAGAAGCTCAATTTTATTTCCTTTTGAGAATTCTTTTAATTATTGCCACCTGAAT
>DBRA01000056.1:0-1746 GCA_002305445.1 Clostridiales bacterium UBA1380
CAGCCCGCAGAACACACGCAGCAGAAAGACGGCTTCCGCAGTCAGGTCAAGCGCCAGAAGGACGACATGCGCGCCGAATACCGCGCAAAGCGCCTCGCGCTTTCCGTCGAGGAGCGCGCCGACCGCGACAGGAGGATCTGCGAGATCGCATCGTCGCTCGTATCCTTCAGATATGCCGACATTGTGCTGATGTACGCGCCGACCGGCGAGGAGATCGACATTCTGCCGCTTGCGAATATAGCGTTCGAGCGCGGCAAGCGCGTCGCGTTCCCGCGCTGCGATACGGTCAACCGCACGATGACATACCGCTTTGTAAAATCGCTCGACGATCTGAAGCCGGACGCCTATAACATCCGCGAGCCGGGTCCGGACGCCGAGATCTACGACCCCGTATCCGACTGCTCGCCCGCCGTATGCTTCGTCCCCGGCCTCGTCTACGACCGCCGCGGCTACCGCCTCGGCTACGGAAAGGGCTTTTACGACCGCTACCTCGGCGATTTCCACGGCGGCACGCTCGGAGTCATATACTCGGATTTCATCGTCAACAGCGTCCCGCGCGGCCGCTTCGATCTGTCCGTCGACATACTGCTGACCGAAAAGGGCGTCCGCATCGTCAACAAGTAAGTCGCCCGAAGGGAGATCGGCTTATCTATGAAAATGAAGTCCGCGACCGCCGCGCCGCTGCTATGCCTTGTCACGAGCGCCCTCGCACTCGCGGCGCGGTTTATCGACCCCGCGCGGCTCGGCCTCGAGGACTCCCCGCATCTGTCGATCATTGTGCTGCAGCTTCTTATCTTCGCCGTGCCGGCGATATTTTTCTGCAAACTGCGGCCCGAAACCTGCACGGCGTCCGCCATGAAGCTCAGGTTCTTCAAGCCGGACGCGCTCGTCTTCACAATCTTCGCGACGGGCGCGCTCGTCGCGGGCAGCTGCGCGCTGCGCACCGGGCTGTATACGCTGTTCCCGGCCGCCGCGTCCGCCGGATCGACCTCGTACTTCGAGACGTTTTCGGGCCCGGCCGGCGGGTCGTTCTATAATGCGCTGGCGTTCGCGCTTCTGCCGGCTCTGACGGAGGAATTCCTCTTCCGCTCCGTCCTTATGGCGGAGTATGAAAGCGCGGGCATCGCCGCGTCGGTCGTGATAACGTCGGCGTGCTTCGCGCTGCTCCATTATTCGATAGCGCTCTTCCCTGTCTACTTCTTCTGCGGCGTCGTGCTCGCGTTTATCGCGGTCGTGACGCGGTCGGTTCTCGCGTCGATGGCGGCGCACACGCTGACGAATCTGGTGACGCTATGGGGCGACGCGCCGCTTCGCCGGCTCGCGCAGCGGCCCGACAACACCTTTATCTTCATATGCATAACGGCGGCGGTGTTTCTTTTGTTCGCGGCGCTGACATTCGGAGAGGCGCAGCGCATATACGGCAACCGCGGCGTGCTCGCCGATCCGCGCGAGAAGCCGCGCGCGGTAAACAAAAAAGAACGCGCAAAAAGGGCGGCGGAGGCCTTTTCGTCCCCGCTCCTTATCACCTTCGCCGCGCTTTGCATAATCATAACAATAGCAGCTACATAAACAGGACTAAGAAAGGAGCGGACGGCTTAATATAATGGCAACCGACGATTTCAACGCCGGAAACGGCGCCAACGCCGAGCGGCGTCCGTCAGGCGCTCCTCAGGCCCGCCGCAGGGCATCGAAAAGCATCCCCCCGCGCAGCACAGACAACGAGCGCACACATGTCATTCCCCCGGT
>DBRA01000056.1:1887-3719 GCA_002305445.1 Clostridiales bacterium UBA1380
GCGCACAATGACACCACACGCGTCATTCCCGCGACAGCAGCGCAGCCGCGACAGAATGTAAATGCGCGCGCAGACACTCCGGCCGAGCGCACGCGCATCATTCCGGCAGCGCAGCAGCACGCCGTCAACGCGCGCGCAGACATACCCGCGAGGCGCACGACGGGTGAACAGCAGGGCGCCGCGCGCCGTCCTGCGGCACAGAACGGTGCGTCAGCTCAGCAGCGAAGCGTTCGGCCGAGAGCGGAAAGAACAGTGCCGCCCGCAGGCGGCACGAAGGTCATGGCGCAGCCGCAGGCACAGCCGAAAACCGGCGACAAACAGCCTGCGGCGAAAAAGCACCGCTCCGGCGGCGACAATACGCTCATAAGCCTGATCTTCGCGATACTTTACATCATATTTATCGCTGTGGCTTCCATTTTCCTCGCCGCCAACATCATCGACATCGGCAACGACATGTTCGCGTTCGTCAAGGACGACACCGCGGTAGAGGTCACGATACCGGAGTACGCGACGCTGTCGGAGATAACGGAAATTTTATACGAAAACGGCATAATCAAGCACCCGAAGATATTCCAGCTATATTCGCAGATGAAGATAAACTCGGCGATGAAGAAAAACCCCGACGCGTACAAGGACGGGGCATATTCCTTCGACGCCGGAACATATACGGTGTCCCCGTCGATGAACTACGATCAGCTCCGACGCGCGTTCCACAATTATCAGGAGGCCGTCATCCTGTCGGTCACGATACCCGAGGGCTACACGACCGACGAGATAATCGACCTGTTCGTCTCCCTCGGCATCGGCACGCGCGAAGGCTTCGTCGACGCGATATCGCACGTGCTCGACTACAAGACGGACGAGAACGGCAACACGCTCTACGACGCAGACGGCAACCCCATTCCGCTTTACGACTACTGGTTCCTCGACGAGCTGCGCGAAAACGGCGTCAGCCCCGACCGCTTCTATATCCTCGACGGCTATCTATACCCCGACACCTACTTCTACTACTCGACAAGCACCGAATCGAACGTCATACGCAAGATGCTCGACAACTTCAACGTGCGCTACCAGAAGGAGTGGAGGGAGAGGGCGGCCGAGCTCGGAATGACGACGGACGAGGTCATCACGCTCGCGTCGCTGATCGAGAAGGAGGCGCGCTTTATCGCCGACTTCAGCTATGTGTCGAGCGTGTTCACGAACCGCTTAAAGCACAGCTCCACCTTCCCGTACCTCGAGTCCGACGCGACGATCATGTACGCCATCCAGCACAATACGGGCGCGCGGGAAACAGTGCTGACGAGCAAGGACACATCGTACCCCAACCCGTACAACACCTACCTCTACAAGGGTCTGCCGCCGGGCCCGATCGCAAGTCCCGGCTACAATGCGATCAACTACGCGCTGTACCCCGCAAACACGAACTATTACTACTTCGTTTCCGACTCGGCCGGAACCATCTACTACGCCACGACGGCGGCGGAACAGCTTGCGAATATCAATATCGCGCGCGGAAACAGCTAACAACGCATAAAATCCGTCCGCGCGCCGGAGGGAATAGACATGCCGAAACCGATTTATCTTCGCACATTGATCCAGGCGCACAGGGGCGCGTCCGCCTATGCGCCCGAGAACACGCTCGAGGCGTTCGGGCTCGCCGCCGAAATGAAGGCGGACGGCGTCGAGCTCGACGTCTGGATGACCGCCGACGGCTACCTCGCCGTCAACCACGACGGCGCGCTCGACCGCGTTTCCGGCGGCGAGTTCACGGGCAGGATCAAGGACATGACGCTCGCCGACATCAAGAAGGCGAGCGTACACGCCAGATTCAA
>DBRA01000056.1:3820-7123 GCA_002305445.1 Clostridiales bacterium UBA1380
TTCGAGAACCTCACAAAGATGAAGGAGATCGACCCGGACGCGTTCACCGCGCCGCTCTACGGCAGGATGGATAAACCGTGGGAATTCGCCGCGTCGATCGGCGCGGGCGCGATACACCCCGAAAAGGCGGACGTGCTGACGCACGGCGATTATATCGAGAACGCGCATGCGCTCGGCATCCGCGTCCACCCGTGGACGGTCGACGACGACTATGAGATAAGGGAGCTGCGCGACCTCGGAGTCGACGCCGTCATCACCAACCGCCCCGACGCGGCCCGCGATATCATACTCGAATAGCTACATATTATGAACCGGTATGCCGAAAGCTGGCGTACCGGTTTTTTATCGGCGCGCGCCGGAATAAATATGTAAATACTCGTACAATGTCTTGCTTTTGCGGGACTTGTGTATTAGAATGATGACAATATCCAATTTGATTTTGTTTCGGAGGCCGATACCATGACTCTGACGGAAAAATTCGTCGCCCTTAAAACCCGCGTCGGCGGGAACCGCGAGCAGCGCGGTTACGAAGAGACGTTCGGCATGCCGCGCGAGGAGCAGTGGCGCATCACGCCGCCCGCACCGTTCCAGCGCCGCATACTCGCCGAGCTCGAGTTCGCGATACGTTTATCCGACTCGCTCTCGGGAAGGTTTGATGACGAGGTCGGCGCGGCGCTCGACATCGCGCTTGCCGCCGTCGACGCCGATGGCGCTCTGACGCGCCCGGCCGCCGAAGCTGCCGAAGCGGCGCTGATGCCCCTCTCCGATGCGGCGAAGGAGTATACGCTCATCTTCGCCGGCCACGCGCACATCGACATGAACTGGATGTGGCCGTGGCACGAGACCGTCGCCTCCACGCTCGCGACCTTCCGCACCATGCTCGACATCATGGACGAATACCCCGAATTCCGCTTCTCGCAGTCGCAGGCGTCCGTCTACCGCATAGCGGAGGAGTTCGATCCTGAGCTGGCGGAGCGCATAAAGGCGCGCATACGCGAGGGCCGCTGGGAGATCACAGCGTCGGCGTGGGTCGAGACCGACAAGAACATGCCGAACGGCGAGTCGCTTCTGCGCCACATCAAGTACACGAAGAACTACTTGCGCGACAACTGGGGCGTCGACCCCACGTCGCTTGAGATCGACTTCTCGCCCGACACGTTCGGCCACTCGTTCAACGTGCCCGAAATCGACGCTCAGGGCGGTGTGAAGTACTACTACCACTGCCGCGCTCTCGACGGCAAGCAGGCGCTGTACCGCTGGGTCGGCGCGTCCGGCGCGGAGCTGCTGTGCTACCGCGAGCAGTACTGGTACAACAGCGGCGTCACGCCGAAGCCCGCAATAGGGCTGATCGACGTCGCGCGCCGTCAGGGCGGGCTGAAGACCGGCCTCGCCGTCTACGGCGTCGGCGATCATGGCGGCGGCCCGACGCGCCGCGACATCGAGCGCGTGCTCGATATGATGAAGTGGCCCGTGTTCCCGCGCGTCAAGTTCGGCACGTTCCGCGAGTTCTTCGCGCTGGCGGAGACCGTTCGCGACGCGCTGCCGGTCGTCAACCACGAGCTGAACGCGTTCGCGCCCGGCTGCTTCACGACGCAGAGCAGGATCAAGCGCGGCAACCGCGCATGCGAAGCCGCGCTCACCGACGCGGAGGGGCTGTCCGCGCTTGCCGCGTTCAAGGCGGGGCTGAATCCCCGCTCCGACGCGCTCGAGCTCGCGTGGCGCAACGTGCTGTTCACACACTTCCACGACATTCTGACCGGCTCGTGCGTTCAGGACACGCGCGAGCACGCGATGGGGCTCTACTCCGATTCGCTCGCCGTCGCAAACACCGCGTCCGAGCGCGCCATGCGCGTCATCGCCGACGCGACCGACACGTCATCTCTCGGAGCGGAGACGAACGAGAACTCGCAGTCCGAGGGCGCGGGCGCCGGATACGGCGTAGCGTTCGGCGGCGGCAAGCCCGCGCCGGAGCGCGGCGGCGGCAAGACGCGCATATTCACCGTGTTCAACCCGGTCGGAGCCGAGCGCGACGACATGGTCGAGCTGACGGTCTGGGACTGGACAGGCGACATGCGCCGCGTCGCCGTCACGGACGGGGACGGCGCACCGCTTCCGTTCCAGATGCTCGACGGCGACCTTCAGCAGTACTGGGATCACAAGTACTTCCGCGTGCTCGTCCGCGTAAAGCTTGGCGCGTACGCATATACGACCGTCGTCCTGCGCGAGCGCGCGATCGAGGGGCTCTACCCCGTGTATTATCAGGGCGACCACCGCACGGACGGCGAGAACCGCGACTTTGTGCTCGAAAACGAATACATCCGCGCGGTATTCTCCGTCAAAAACGGCGCGCTGCTCTCCATGACCGACAAGGAAACCGGCCGCGAGACGGTGCGTCCGGGCGCGCACGCCGGATTTGTCGAGATCGACACCGAGCGCTCGAGCTCCGACGCGTGGCACATCGGCAAGTATCTCGCGATCAACCCCGTGACGAAGGTCACGAACATCCGCTGGTCGGTCGGCGGCATGCGCCGCGGCTTCTACTTCGAGTCGCACACGCTCGGCTCGACGCTCCGCACGACCGTCACGCTCGACGACGGCGCGCGCTTCGTGCGCTATAAAACTACCGTCGACTGGAACGAATCCGCCGGCGAGACCGTGCCCGTGCTCGCGTTCGCGCTGCCGGTCAACGCCGACGTGAAGGAGTACGTCTACGACATTCCGGCGGGCGTCATACGCCGCGCGCCGTTCGAACAGGACGTCCCCGGCTGCTCCTACGGCGCGGCCGAGACGGACGGACTCCTCGCATACATAGCGAACACGAACAAATACGGCTACCGCGGCTGCGCCGACGGCACGCTGATATCGACGCTGATCAACTCCGCCGCCTACCCCGACCCGTATCCGGAGCGCGGCGTCCACGAGCTCAACTTCGCAGTCGGCGTTCTTCCCGACTGCGCTAAGCTCGCCGCCGACACCGCCGCCCTCGTCGCCCGCCCGATGTGCTACACGTCCACAAAGTCGCACGGCGGCACCCTGCCCCTCTCCGGCTCGCTCGCCGACATCGAAGCGGACGGCTGCGTCGTGTCCTCCGCCGCATATGTCGACGGCGCTCTCGAGGTGCGCGTGTTCTCCGTCTCCGAGGTGATGCGCACGGTGACAATCGGCGCGCCGTCGCCGGTCAAATCCGCCGCCTTCGTCGGACTTATGGAGGACGGGCGCGGTGAGGTCGATGTAAAGGACGGCAAGGCCGTCTTCGAGGTCGGACCCGCGCAGATCAAGACGGTAAGGCTCACGTTCTGACGG
>DBRA01000056.1:7138-8824 GCA_002305445.1 Clostridiales bacterium UBA1380
CGATACAGCGACGCCGCGCGGAAGCCCCGACGGGGTCAGCTCCCGCGACCAAGTGCGCGCGCCTATCTTAATAATGAGTATATGCTGTAAATATCAAAGGTAAACGAAAAACCGGGGAAATTTACCGCGACGCGGGGAGCCGCGGAGCGGCACGGGCGGCAGGCGGAGCGGGCGTTCGAGCCGTCCGCGGCGATACGGCGGAAGCCGATGTGCGCCGGCTTATCAAGCCGAAGATGTTTTAATAGTTGATCGAACTTTTTATCGCGCGCTGCAAAATATCAGCACCGCGTTATGCGTTTACGCGATTGGTTTTCACGCATAATAATATTCGCGGCGCGAAGCTTTATAACCGCTTCGCCTCGGCGATGTCGCGCATAATCTGCGCGCGGAGCTGCTCCACCGACGGAAAGCGGCTCTCGCCGCGGAGCCTGCGCAGAAACGAAACCGTTATCGTCGCGCCGTAGAGGTCGCCGTCGAAGCCGATGATGTGCGTCTCGCAGTTGAGGTCGCCGCTGTCGGACACCGTCGGGCGCACGCCGACGTTCGCGACGCCCCTGTACACGGCGCCGCCGACGTCGACGGACGCGGCGTAAACGCCGCGCGCCGGTATCGCGGCGTCGGGCGCGAAGCGCTGATTCGCCGTCGGTATGCCGATGCTTGTCCCGAGCCGGTAGCCGTGCGCGACGGGCGCCGTCAGCGAGTACGGGCGGCCGAGCATCGCCGCCGCCGCTTCGACGCGCCCTGCCGCAAGCTCGAGCCGTATGCGCGAGCTCGACACAGGCTCGCCGCCGAAGTAGACCGGATCGGCGATGATCGCCGACGCGCCGCCCTCGCCGCACAATTTCGTAAGCGCATCGGCGTCGCCGGCGGCGTTTCTGCCGAAGCGGAAGTTGAAGCCCGCGGCGGCGCAGACGCAGCCGAACGTCTTAATAAGCCTTTCGCGCACAAACTCCTCCGGCTCCATATCGCGCACGTCGTCGAATTCTTCGAGCGCCGCGAAATCCGCACCGAGCGCGGCTATGAGCCGCAGCTTCTCCGCCGTGCCGGTCAGGCGCGGCGGGTAAACTGCCGCGCCGCTGCGGTCGGTCAGAAGGCGCGGCGGCGCGGCGAACGTCCACACAACGCAGTGCGCGCCGCGGCGGCGCGCCTCGTCCGCCGCCGTCTTGATAAGCCGCGCGTGCCCGATGTGCACGCCGTCGAAGTTGCCGAGAGCGACGACGGACGCCGCGGGAATCGAAGGCGGCCATGCCGCTTTAACAGCATCGCCGCCGCGCAGATCGAATATTTCCATCGGGAATCAGACTCCGAGAAAATTGCGTACAAGCGCGCTCATGAGCTCGTCTCGGTCGATACGGCGGATAAGCGCACGGGCGTTTTTATGGTTCGTTATATATGTCGGGTCTTCGGACAGAATATAACCGACGAGCTGGTTGATCGGATTGTAACCCTTCTCGGTCAGCGCTTCGTAAACGGTGTTCAGAATCGCGCGGATCTCTTTGTCCTTCTCATCGCGAATCGAGAAAGTTATCGTTTTTTCCTGTGGATTCATCTTTCGCCGACATCTCCCAATATCCGCCGTCCGTTTTGCCGGTGTGAGGCGCCGGGGCGGTTCTCCGGAAGTCCTTTCGCAAATATTTCCATTTATATTATTATATAACAAACGCGTTTAATAATCAATAAATCTTG
>DBRA01000056.1:8845-21068 GCA_002305445.1 Clostridiales bacterium UBA1380
AAAGAGCGCTGTGTTATAATATTCGTTGTCGGTTATCGGCAGCCCCGTGCGCGGAGTATCGGCCGCGGGCGAAAGCCCCGCGCGGCCGCTCACCTTGGGACCGCGGAGCGGAGTCGCTTGAGTTCCGGCGCAATATATTTATATGAAAGGTGAAACAGATGCAGAAGGAAGAAAAGGCTGCGATAATTGAAAAATATCGCATCAACGAGACTGACACGGGCTCTCCCGAGGTGCAGATCGCGGTTCTTACAGCGCGCATTAACAACCTCACGGAGCACCTCAAGCAGAACAACAAGGACCACCACAGCCGCAGAGGTCTTCTTAAGATGGTCGGCCACCGCCGCAATCTTTTAAACTACCTTGCGAAGAAGGACATCGAGCGTTACCGCGCGATCATCGAAAAGCTCGGAATCAGAAAGTAATATCTCTCATGACGGCGGAGAGCGGGAGCCACCCTCCCGCCCCCGCCGTTATTATTCCCGGGGCAAAATCTCTCCCCGTCGAGCGATTTTTTGCGGCTTTTCGCGCCGCGCGGCGCATAAGCGGCAAATTATTAACCATGTTAATTATACCCCCTTGAAGGGAATTTACGCCGCCTTCCCGTATTAGCCATTAAAAAGGCGCCGGAGCAAATTAGGCTCCGACTACTTTTTAATCGCTAACCGGCGAGGCGGTAGTAACCGAAATTTTTATACGGAGGAAAACATGTTCGAAAACAGAAAACTGTATGAAACAACACTCGCCGGCCGTCCGCTTTCGATCGAAACGGGCAAGATGGCGCAGCTCGCCAACGGTTCGTGCCTCGTCCGCTACGGCGACACCGCCATCCTCGCGACAGCTACCGCTTCCGCGCGTCCGCGCGACGGAATCGACTTTCTGCCGCTGTCCGTCGACTACGAGGAGCGCCTCTACGCGCGCGGCAAGATTCCCGGCTCCTTTATGCGCCGCGAAGGCCGCCCGTCCGAAAAGGCCATCCTGACCTCCCGCGTCATCGACCGCCCGATACGCCCGCTCTTCCCGAAGGACCTGCGCAACGACGTCGTGCTCTCCATGATGGTGCTGTCGGTCGACCTCGACTGCTCGCCCGAAATCGCCGCGATGATAGGCGCATCCTGCGCGCTCGCGATCTCCGATATACCGTGGAACGGCCCGATAGGCGGTGTTATGGTCGGCATGGTCGACGGCAAGTACGTCATCAACCCGACCGAGGCGCAGAGAGAGGTCTCCGACCTCGAGCTGACCGTCGCCGGCACGTCCGAAAAAGTCGTAATGATCGAAGCCGGCGCGAAGGAAGTGTCCGACGAGGACATGTTCGGCGCCATCATGCTCGGCCACGAATATATCAAGCAGATCGTATCGTTCATCAAAGGCATCGTCGCCGAGATCGGCCGTCCGAAGTTCGAGTACGAGTCGGGCGACGTCGATCCCGCGCTCTTCGAAGCCGTATTCAACAAGTATGAGGAGCGCATCAAGGCCGCGCTCGACACGGACGACAAAAACGTACGCGACGAGCGCCTGAAGCCGATCGTCGACGACGTCTACGCCGAATACGCGGACAACGAGAATATCACGACCGCGATACTCGACGAGGTGCTCTACAAGGTTCAGAAAAAGATCGTCCGCCACTGGCTGCTTGTCGACCAGAAGCGCGTCGACGGCCGCAAGATGGACGAGATCCGCCCGCTCGCAGCCGAAGTCGGCCTCTTCTCCCGCACCCACGGCTCAGCCATGTTCACCCGCGGACAGACGCAGGTGCTCACGCTCGCGACGCTCGGCACGATAAGCGAGGCGCAGAACCTCGACGGCATCGACAGCGAGGAAACGAAGCGCTATATGCACCACTACAACATGCCGCCGTACTCCGTCGGCGAAGCCAGAGCTGCGCGCAGCCCCGGCCGCCGCGAAATCGGCCACGGCGCGCTCGCGGAGAGAGCGCTCCTGCCCGTGATTCCGTCCGTTGAGGAGTTCCCCTACTCTATCCGTCTTGTGTCCGAGGTCATCTCGTCGAACGGCTCGACCTCGCAGGCGTCCGTCTGCGGCTCGACGCTCGCCCTTATGGATGCGGGCGTGCCGATCAAGGCGCCCGTCGCCGGCATCTCCTGCGGCCTTATTTCCGAAGGCGACCGCTTCATGACCATGATCGACATCCAGGGTCTCGAGGACTTCTACGGCGACATGGACTTCAAGGTAGCCGGCACGCACAAGGGCATCACCGCCATTCAGATGGACCTCAAGATCGACGGCCTAACGCCCGAAATCATCCGCGAGGCGCTCGAGGTCACGCATGCCGGCCGCGACTATATCATCGACGACGTAATACTCAAGGCGATTCCCGCGCCGCGCGACCACGTCTCCAAGTACGCACCGAAGATGCTCACCATGCACATCAACCCCGACAAGATCCGCGAAGTCATCGGCTCCGGCGGCAAGGTCATCCAGAAGATCGTAGCCGACACCGGCGCGAAGATCGACATCGAGGACGACGGCTCCGTCTTCATCTCCGCCATCGAGCAGGAGTCCATCGACGCCGCGCAGAGAATCATCGCCGGCATCGTGTTCGAGCCCGAGATCGGCGCCATCTACAAGGGCAAGGTCACGCGCGTCATACCGATCGGCGCGTTCGTCGAATTCGCGCCCGGCAAGGAAGGCCTCGTCCACATCAGCAAGCTCGACTCCAAGCGCACCGAAAAGGTCGAGGACGTCTGCGACGTCGGGGACGAGATCCTCGTCAAATACCTCGGCACCGACGAAAAGGGCCGCATGAACCTCTCCCGCCGCGACGCTCTCGCGGAGATCGAAAAACAGTAAAGCATAACGTTCAAAGGGCGCCGTAAGCTTCAGGCCGACGGCGCCTTTTTTGCCGTTTCTATATAATTATTTTTCCGTATTTGCCCGCGCCGCTTCTATAATTTTCATTATTCTTGTAATAGCGGAGCTTTGATGATATAATAAGCGTGTGTAAAATAAAGTGAATAAAACGGGAGAACGCCATGCATTACGAAGCTTATACGTCGCGCACGATCGGAAAGCTGAAGAATCTTGTCGAACACTACGGCAGACTTATATTTGTTCCGGTCGGTACGCTTGACGGCGCGGTCTGCGCCGAAACGAAGGAGCACCTCCGCTCGCCGGACGAGGTCGGCGCGTGGGAGCCGCTCGAGGCCGGCAGGCGCTGGGGCGGCGAATGGGGCAACCTCTGGATAAAGGGCAGCGTCCGCGCGCCCGCATCCGCCGCGGGCAAAAAGCTGTACGCGCTGCCTAAGACAGGCGCCTCCGAGATCCTCTGCTTCAGAGACGGAAGCCCGTGCGGGCTGATCAACTCGAAAAACGACTTTGTCGGCGGCAACCACGCCGCGTGCCTCGTCACCGCGAATGCGGCGGACGGCGAGACGCACGAAATGGCGTTCGAGTGCTATGCCGGCCACTTCTGCGCCGGTTCGTCCCCCTTTGACAATTACGGACGCGACAGCGCGCCCGACTCCGACTTCGCCCGCACGTTCGACAGCATCACGGTCGCATACATGGACGAAGAAATGAAGGACTTCGTGTTCGACCTGCGCACGGTGATCCAGCTTTCGCAGCTGCCCGACGACATCGCGCTGCGCGGCATCGCGCGCGACGCGCTCGACGCCGTCTACGGTGAGCTGGCGCTTTATCCGCTGCACTATACCGACGCCGAGCTGCGCGAAGCCGCGTACAAGTGCCGCGCGCTGCTCGCGCCCGCGCTCGAGAAGGCCGCGCCCGAGGAGAGCCGCGGCTTCGTCGCGCTGACCGGCCACTCGCACATGGACACTGCGTGGCTGTGGCCCGTCGCCGAGACCGTCCGCAAGTGCGCGCGCACGTATTCAGAGGCGCTCGACCTGATGGACGTCTATCCCGAGTACCGCTTCATCCAGTCGTCGGCGCTTCATGCCGACTGGATGCGCCGCTACTACCCCGATATATTCGAGCGCATGAAAAAGCGCGTCGCCGAGGGCCGCTACGAGCCGAACGGCGCCGTCTGGGTCGAGTGCGACTGCAACATCACGTCCGGCGAGCTTATGGCGCGCCAGTTCATCTACGGCCAGCGCTTCACGCGCGAGCATTTCGGCTACACCTCCGACGCGTTCTGGCTGCCCGACACATTCGGATATAACTCCGCGATTCCGCAAATAATGAAGCTTGCGGGCGTCAAATACTTCCTCACGACGAAGATCGGCTGGAACGACCTCAACCGCTTCCCGTGCGAGTCATTCCTGTGGCGCGGCATGGACGGCACCGAGGTGCTGACGCACTTCTTCGTGACGCACTGCTACCCCGATCCCGAAACAATCCACAACGCTGTCGCGGCGCTGCAGAACAAGCGCGACGACGACAGCCGCCTCGCGGCGTTCGGCTACGGCGACGGCGGCGGCGGCCCGACCTACGGTATGATCGAATCCGCCCGCAGGACGATGGGGCTGCCGGGTCTGCCCGAGACAGAGTACATGAGCGTCTCCGACTACATGAAGCGCCTTGAAAAGAAGAGCGACCGCCTGCCGGTCTACGACGGCGAGCTCTACCTCGAGCTGCACCGCGGCACGCTGACGCAGATGCACGACATAAAGCGCAACAACCGCAAGGCGGAGTTCGCGCTGCGCGACATGGAGTTCATGAACGTCTACGCCGGAGCGCCCGAAAACGAGCGCACCGACGAATTGTATAAGACGCTGCTCATGAACCAGTTCCACGACATTCTGCCCGGCACGTCTCTTACCTGCGTCAACGATCTGGCGCGCAAAGAAGTCACCGGGGTCATAAACGACGCTGCCGCCATCGCGCGCGGCTACGGCGAGAGCATGACCGACGGCGACGAGAACTATATCACGCTCTACAACACGCTCGGCCACGACCGCTCCGACGCTGTCGTCATCGAAGGCGAAATCGCCGACGTCGAGGGCGGCGCGTGCCAGACATACACCGATCCGGCGGGCCGCACCGTCACCGCGATAACGGGGCTGCACATACCCGCGCTCGGCGCGCGCACCGTCGCTTTAAAGGAAACGGGCGTCGTCTACGAGAGCCCGTTCGCCGAGGGCGGCGACACGCTCGAGACGCCGTATTACAGCGTCCGCTTCGCGCCCGACGGCACGATCGAGTCGCTCTACGACAAGTCCGCGCGCCGCGAGGTGCGCGACGGCGGCGACACGCTGCCGCTCGGCACGTTCCTCTTCGGCGAGGACGTACCGCGTTCGTGGGACAACTGGGACATCGACTCCGACATCGATCTTAAGCTGCGCCCCTCCGCGCGGCTGCTGTCGCGCGAGACCGTCTCCGACGGCGCGGTCGAGCACCGCATCCGCTGCGTGTACGCGCTCGGCAGAAAGACGACAGTAACGGTCGACCAGGTGTTCTACGCCACGAGCCGCCGCATCGACTTCCATGCCGTCGCCGACTGGCATGAGAAGCACAGCCTGCTCAAGGTCGCGTTCGACGTCGACGTCAAGGCCTCGTTCGCGAAGAACGAGATACAGTTCGGCTCGATCGACCGCCCCACGACGCGCAATAACTCGCTCGAGGCGGCGCGCTTCGAGGTCTGCAACCACAAGTGGACCGACATGTCCGAGACGCGCTACGGCGTCGCGCTCCTCAACGACTGCAAGTACGGCATCAGCGTCGAGGGTTCGCGCATGGCGCTGACGCTGCACCGCTCCGGCTGCCGCCCCGACGTCACGGGCGACGAGGGCGTACACGAGATGACATGGTCGCTGCTGCCGCACACGGGCGCGTGGAGCGCCGAGAACGTCGTGCGCCCCGCGTACGAGCTGAACGTCCCCTGCGTCGCTGTGCGCGGCGCGTTGAAGGGCGCCCACGTCCCGCTTCTGTCGCTCGACGCGCCGAACGTCATCGTCGAGGCAGTCAAATGCGCCTACGATGTCGAAGGCGCTTACGTCGTGCGTCTTTACGAATGCGAGCGCACGCGCACGAACTGCACCGTCACGTTCGGCCGCCCCGTCAGCACCGTTTCGGAGACGAACCTCCTCGAAGAGGAACTTTCCGCACTTAAAGTAAACGACAACTCCGTCTCGCTCGAGTTTGCGCCGTTTGAGATAAAGACGCTGCTCGTAAAATAAACAATGCGCCGGTACGTGCGTAAATTTATATAAAAATATAAAAGAAAGCGAAAACAGATGTATAAAACCGAGCTGCACGCGCACAGCTGCGACGTCTCGCTGTGCGCCAACGCTCCGGCGGAGCATATCGTTGAAAAGTATATCGCCGCCGGTTATGACGCCATCGTACTGTCGAATCACTTCAACTACGACACCTTCCGCGGCCGCATAAAGGACATCCCGTTCGACGCGGAGCACAAAGCCGAATACTGGCGCCGGATGGTGGACCTTTTCTGGTACGGGATCGAGCATCTCGAGCGCGCCGCGTCCGATTCGTCGCTTCATGTGATACCCGGCATCGAGATACGCTTCAACGAGAATTTTAACGACTACCTCTGCTACGGCATAACGCGCGAGTTCATGTACGACAACCCCGACATGCTCGACATCGGCTCGCGCAGGTTTGTCGAGCGCAGCCGCGCGGCCGGCATGCTCTTCTTCCAGGCGCATCCGTTCCGCTACGGAATGACTACGAAAAACCCGAAGGAGCTTGACGGCGTCGAGATATACAACGGCCACCCGTGGCACAACTCGAACAACGACATCGCCGAAGCGTGGGCGAAGAAGCACCGCCTTCTCTGGTCGTGCGGCACCGACCACCACGACCTCTCCCATCCGGCGACGAGCGGCATCCTGACCGACGAGCCTGTTAGGGACAACGAGACGCTTTTAAAGGTTCTGCGTGAGCAGAACTTCGAAATCGTCCGCGGGCTCGACAAATAAAGGAAAGGCGAAACCGTTTTTAACTAAGATGATAACCTATTCGGACGTCCGTGCGTCGGAAGCGATACGCGTCTACATCAAAAAAGCCGACGAAGCGCTCGCGGCGATGGGCTACACCGAGCACAGCCTGGCGCACGTCGGCAGGGTGGCTCAGAAGGCCGCGTACATCCTCGAGACGCTCGGCTATCCCGGGCGCGACGCGGAGCTCGCGCGAATCGCCGGCCATCTGCACGATATGGGCAACCTCGTCAACCGGACCGACCACGCGCAATCCGGCGCCGTTATGGCGTTCCGCATCCTCGACAATATGGGCGCGTCGCCCGAGGATATCGCGATCATCGTATCGGCGATTGGCAACCACGACGAATCGACGGCGGTGCCGGTCAACGCGATCGCCGCCGCGCTCATTCTCGCCGACAAGTCCGACGTGCGGCGCAGCCGCGTCCGCAACCGCGACATCTCGTCGTTCGATATCCACGACCGGGTCAACTACTCGGTCACGTCGAGCGACCTTATAATATCGGACGACAAAAAGACGATAACGCTGACACTGGAGCTTGACACGTCGCTCTGCCCCGTTATGGACTATTTCGAAATCTTCATGGGGCGCATGATACTCTGCCGCAAAGCTGCGGCTAAGCTGGGGCTGACCTTCGCGCTCGTCGCGAACGGCCAGAAGCTGCTGTAAGAAGCCGCGCCGGAATGTTTATACCGTATTACAGCGCGAAAGCAAGAACCGAGTGTTTTATCGCTGCCCGCGGCAAGCAGACAGAGTAAGATATTCTATTTATCACCGTCGAAAAGCAAAATACCGGATATATCCGTCTCCGCATCGCGGGGACGCGAAAGGAATTCCCGAAATGCGTATTCTGATAATCGACATCGACACTCTCCGCCCCGACCATATGAGCTGCTACGGTTATAAGCGCAACACGACCCCCGCGATCGACGCCGTCGCCGCGGAGGGCGTCGTATTCGACCGCTACTACTGCCCGAACGCGCCGTGCCTGCCGTCGCGCGCATCGTTTATCACGGGACAATACGGCGTGCGCACCGGCGTCGTCGGTCACGGCGGCACAGCCGCCGATCTGCGCCCGCAGGGCCGCGACCGCCACTTCACCGACGACTACAGCTGCTTCGGGCTGTTCGCGTCCGCCAAGCGCGCGGGGCTGCACACCGCGTCCGTCTCGACCTTCGCCGAGCGCCACTCGTCGTGGTGGTTCAACGCCGGCCTGAACGAGTGCTACAACCTCGGCACGGGCGGCGGCGAGATCGCGGGCGACGTCACTCCCGTCGCGCTCGACTGGCTCGACCGGCGCGGCACAGACGACAACTGGCTGCTGCACGTCCATTACTGGGATCCGCACACGCCGTACCGCGCGCCCGCCGAATTCGGCAACCCGTTCGAGGACACGCCGCTGCCCGACGACTGGATCGACGAGGACGTATTCGCGCAGCATCTGCTTCATGTCGGCCCGCACGGAGCGAACGAGATCGGCATGTTCGACGATTCGCATCCGGCGGATCTGCCGCGCCACCCCGGCAGCATCAAAACGCTCGGAGAAGTCAAGCGCTTCATCGACAACTACGACTGCGGCATCCGCTACGCGGACGACAACATAGCTCTGCTGTTCGAACGCCTCAAGTCGCTCGGAATCTGGGACGACACCGCCGTCATCATCACGAGCGATCACGGCGAAAACATCGGCGAGCTGGGGCTGTATGCCGAACACGGCACCGCCGACGACGTGACGTGCCATATACCGATGATCGTCAAGTGGCCGGGCGGCGCGAAGGGCGTGCGCGCGGGCGGTTTCCGCGACAACACCGACCTCGTGCCGACGCTGCGCGAGCTGCTAGGGCTCGATCCGCGCCCGAAGGGTTATATATACGACGGCGTCTGCTTCGCCGACATCATCCGCGGCGTCGAAGGCGCGGAGCGCAAGGGGCGCGACAGCGTCGTTCTGACGCAGTGCGCGCACGTCTGCCAGCGCAGCGCGCGCTTCGGCGACTGGGTCTATATACGCACCGTTCACGGCGGCTACCACCTGTTCCCGCGGGAGATGCTCTTTAACGTCGCGGAAGACCCGCATGAGCGGCGCAACCTCGCGGACGAGCGCCCCGACATCTGCGCGCAGGGCGCGAAGATAATCCTCGACTGGAACGAGTCCGTCATGAAAACGTCGCGCTACGAGACCGACCCGATGTGGACCGTCATGCGCGAGGGCGGGCCGGAGCACGCGCGCGGCGAGCTTCGCCGCTACATGGAGCGCCTGCGCGGAACGCCGCGCGAATACGGCATCGCGGAGCTCGAGAAGATGTACCCCGGCGAGCCGTAAGCCGCGGAAATTTCACGGGCGTAACCGTAACCGCAGCCGGCGGATTCGCCACATACTTATAAAAGGCGGCGCGCTTTACCTGCGCTGTCCATGCGATGAAATATGCGCTCTGTGTGCCGACGGCCGACGGCTGCCGGCGCACCCGTTCGCAGACGCATTCGCAAATTATGCAACTGACTGGAGAAAACACCGTGACCATCCGCGATTTATTATTGAACGGACTTGTCAACTACCTGCTGACCGGCGGCAAGACCGCGTCGGTTTCCGGCCCTGCGCTTATACTCTCGTATATCGCGGGCTTTATCGCCGTGCTCGTCGTGCCGTATCTGCTCGGCTCGATCAATTTCGGCGTGCTGATCAGCGGCAGGCTGTACGGCGACGACGTCCGCAGACACGGCAGCGGCAACGCCGGCACGACGAACATGATGCGCAATTACGGCACGAAGGCCGCCGTCATGACGCTCGCGGGCGACGTGCTCAAGGCCGTCGCAGCCGTCTTCTTCGGCCGCCTCGTCCTCGGCGACATGCCGCTCGCGGGCGGCACGCTCGCCGCGCTTATGTGCGTGGTAGGTCACGCGTTCCCGGTATTTTACAGCTTCCGCGGCGGCAAGGGCATCGCCGTAACCGCGGGAGCGGTGCTCGCGCTCAACTGGAAGATTTTCCTCGTGCTTCTCGCCGTCTTTATTCTGACCGTTCTCGCGACGCGCTATATATCGCTCGGATCCGTCACATGCGTTTTCCTGTGGCCGCTCGTCCAGCGCGGCTTCAACCGGCTCTACGGCATCGAGAACCTGACGCTCGAGCCGGTGTTCACAATCATGATAACCGTGCTGGTGATTTTCCTGCACAGGGAGAACCTGAAGCGCCTGCAAAAGGGCACCGAGAACAAGTTCTCGTTCAAAAAGTCGGTGCCGGCAGCGGCTGCGGCAAATGATGCGGATGAAGATGCGGCGGTGCAGGAAGATATCGAAGGCTCTGCGAACGAAGTAAACGACGCATCAAACGAAAAAGGCGGAGCTTCGGGCAAAAAAGGCGGCGGATCTGATAAAAAGAACAGTGCGCGCAAAAAAGGCGGAAAGAAATGACGGCGCGCGATTCGTTTATATCCGCGCTCGCCGAAGCCGCGGAAAAATACGCGCTTAGAAAAGCCGTGTTTTCGTCGCCGACGCAAAGCGCGACGCGCAAGCTGACGATTACGCCGGTTCTTCTGCGCGGCGAGACCGTTTACCGGCTCGAGCGGTTGACGTCCGACGGCAAGGCGGCGCAGGAAAACGTTAAGCCGGACGCGCTCCCGCAGCTTGCGTCGGACGCGCTCGGCGATTTTTCGCGCGCGAACATCTACGCGGCGGACCTCGAGGCGTCGTATATGCGCGCAAAGTCGGGGCGCGAGACCGCGCTCGGCTGCGAAAAGCTGCGCCGCGCGCTCGGCTGTGCCCAGCCCGTCGCACCCGCCCCGCACGACCGCGAGAAAAACCGCATACTGACGGGCGCGGAGCCTTTTCTGCGCGGACTCGGGCTCGCGGACGAAAACGGCCGCGTCTACGACCGCGCGCAGGCGAAATTCCGCCAGATATGCCGCTTCCTCGAATATCTGCGCGACGTCACCGACGAGCTGCCCGACTCCCCCGTCGTCGCCGACCTTTGCTGCGGCAAAAGCTGCCTCAGCTTCGCGGTCTATCACTGGCTGTGCTCCGCCGGACGGCGGCCCGAGATGTACTGCGTGGACATCAAGCCCGACGTGATCGAATACTGCTCCGCGCTCGCGGACAAGCTCGGCTTCGACAGCATGCGCTTCTACTGCGCCGACGTGAAGAGCTTCGATCTACCAGGCGGCATCGACCTTGCGGTGTCGCTGCACGCGTGCGACACGCTGACCGACATCGTGCTTGACTTCGCCGCGCGGAAAAACGCGCGCGTCATACTGTCGACGCCGTGCTGCCACGCCGAGCTTGCGCGCACGATCGGCTGCGAGCCGCTGTCGTTCGCGGCGAAGTACCCGTATCTGCGCCGCCGCCTGTGCGAGCCGCTGACCGACGCGCTGCGCTGCGTGCGCCTCGAGTCGCAGGGCTACGCGGTCGAGACGCTCGAGCTTGTAGACCCGTCGGACACGCCGAAAAACATGCTTATCCGCGCCGTGCGTCTGCCGGACGGGAAGCGGAGCGCCGAAGCGGCGGCGAAGGCCGCCGCCGGATACGAAAAAGCGCTGGCGTTTCTGGGGCTTGAGCGCGATTTCCCTTTTCAATAAGACATCATCCGTCATCTGCAAGAGGTGCGAACAGAAAATGAAGCTTTGTGTCAGGCAGAAAACGTTCACGTGGGGCGACAAATTCACCGTTTTCGACGAATACGGTCACCCGCGCTATTATGTCGAGGGCGAGGTGTTCACGCTCGGCAAAAAACTGCACGTCTACGACGCGGACGGCAACGAGGTCGCGTTTATCGAACGCAAGCTGTTCACCTGGATGCCGCGCTACGTCATAACCGCCGGCGGAAACGCCATCGCCGAGGTCGTGCGCGAGTTCTCCTTCGCGTCTCAGAAGTACGCCGTTGACGGGCCGGGCTGGCGCGTCGAGGGCGATTTCTTCGCGCACTCGTATACGATCACCGAGAACGGGCGGCTTGTCGCGACCATCGAAAAAGAGTGGTTCACCTGGGGCGACGTCTACTCCGTCGAGTACGGCGACGGCCGGGAGGAAGTCATAGTTCTTGCCGTCGTGCTCTCGATCGACGCGGCGATGGCCGAGTCGCAGAGCTCGTCGTGACGGATAACGCATATAACGCAGCGGTCGGGGTGAATGCGTCGGGTATGAATGATGTCAGCGCGAACGCGGCAGGCGTGAACGAAGCCGGCGCTGACGCCGGACGCATACGCGCGATCGCGGTCGTGGGGCCGACCGCGTCCGGAAAGACCGCGCTTGCGGTCGAGCTTGCGCTGCGCTTCGGGGGCGAGGTAATCTCATGCGACTCGATGCAGCTCTACCGCGGGCTTGACATCGGCACGGCGAAGCCGACGCCCGATGAGATGCGCGG
>DBRA01000051.1 GCA_002305445.1 Clostridiales bacterium UBA1380
TTATCATCTCAATCATTTCTTCGGTTGTATCGATATTCGGACGCTGCACATATCCCTCGTCGTCAGCATCGGGATCGTTTGGGTTATATTCCCTTATGACACTGTTTTCATCCTGCCTGATCGCAACGGCCATGACGCCGCCGTAAGAATTGATCTCATCTTCCGCTGTTTTAATATTCGAAGCAAAGTCCGAGGGAACTCTTCTTTCGGCAAGGACGACCGATTTTCTCATATACGCACCGCCGCCGTTTGTTCCGGTCGTATCGGCGTTGGCAAGGTTCTGCGCCGTTACCTGCATCCTCAGCTTTTGTGCGGTCAGGGCAGAGCCGGAAATATTCAACGAACTTAAAAAAGCCATATCGGCAGTTTCTCCCGTTACATTTAATTATGCAATATTTTTAGTTACTGATAATATCACTGACCGCCGCTTATCGCGTATTTTATTCTGTTTATTTGAGCGTTGAGCGACGTTATAAGAGCGCTGTATTGGAGTTGAGCTCTCGCAAGCTCTATGTTTTCGCTGTCGAGATTAACGTTATTGCCGTCCTCTCTGTCGGATATTGCGTTGCTTTCGATGAGTTTAGGTTCAATACTGTTGATTGTTTTGAGGGCAGCTTTTTTGTCTGATATGTTTCCGTCCGTTATATTCCGGAGCAGTCTCTCGAATTCCACCGATTTACTTTTGTAACCAGGCGTTTCGGCGTTGGCGATATTATTTGATATGACGCGCTGCCTGAGCCATACCGCATCGAGACTTTTAATCAGGATATCTGTTCCGAGATTACTTAAATAATTGCTCATACTGATAAAACCATACCTTCCTTTCATAAATATAATATATAGAATACGCTGAACCGGGCTGTTGTGATGCAAATATCAATCATTTGATCTATAAATCTATCAAAATGTTAATATACGACATTTTTATTATTTAAGTGGCAAAATTAGACATTTGTTGGATGAAATAACCTGACGGGAGATCGTCTTATCAAAGATACACTTATCAACATTAATATCAGAATAACAGTCGATGAATTTTTAATAAAATTAACAGTTACATTTTAAAAACTTATAAAGTTACAATTTGATTAATTATCATATAATTAGCTATGGATTTTGTCAAGATATAATTCAAAAATTGTTGAAGTGTTAAATGTATTTAAAGAAAAAGCTATGTATTGGTCAACATCTGATATGTCATGCTGCCGAGACTGGTGCATCCTTATAGAGGTTGTATAACTATGGTAAACGAAACCGGCAAAACGAGAAGGTAAGGAATGGTTACAGGCATTAGAGTTGTAACTATCGGCATTAACGCATCGGATACGCATAAGTTGCGCAAAGAACTCATAATGGTCTGCCCGTACTACCATTTTTTAGACATGCGCATTATCAGCGTTGCCGTAAGATATAAGCTTTATAACAAGAATAATACTCTTTGTTATGGTTCATCCATGTTTTATAACCATATTCACCGGATCTGATACAAATGCGGATANNTGCAATATATCAGGAATAACGGGCAATTTTCGTTTATAATATGTCCATACATGTCTGATCTGTCCAACATGTATTCGGGTTTCGGTATGATTTCGCACCATAACTTATGCGAGACACTGGAGATAATTAACATTATGCAAACTACACTACATATCCGTTTGCCAAGATACCTGATTCAAGCATGTTTAACGAATATTACGGCTCGGTTATCAAGGTGTTTATGCATATGGCGATACGATTATCTGAAGATTGAGTTTTTCTATATAATATATAGTAACAAAGCGCAGCACATAGCAGAGTCCTCGTAAATGCTTGAATTATTATAATAATAAGGAAGATAAGATAGCGTTTGTTGTAACTTCGGCAACATCCGAACCCTTGCTGATAAGATATCTATAAAGTAAACTTAGACAATGTTGCGGTATAAGCCACCGGCGAGCTTGTTATTATATATGTGGTAATAAACTTAAAGCCGACTTAACAACATGAATTATGAACTGCAATATACGAGAAAACAGCGCACAGACACTTAATATAAGTATCTGTGCGCTGTTTGTTTTGATTTATATATTCATATTATTCATGTTTTCATTTTTATTTTTGCTTCTGCCAGCGCTCGTCTTGACGCTTTCACCTCCTTTATACCTGCGGCAGCGCCAATGGATAGCGACATGACCGCGCAAACGATGATTCCCGTGATATGAATCGGCGTGACCGCCGTTCCCGTTTCCGCCGTTATCTCGCCGCCGCCGAACACATAACCGTCGATTTCCGGCTCCGTCTCATCTTCGGTTTCGGGTGAGAGCGCGGCGAGCTCAGCGAGAACCTCCTCGTTATTGTATCCGAGCACGGCGGCTGAAACAATCGGCGCTTCATCGCAGCCGAACAGCATAAACTCGGGCAGACGGACGGTTTCGTCGCCGGACTGATTCGGCACGGCTATCAGCAGCCTGACATAGCGCGCGCGGCGCGGACCGAGGTATATGTCGCTTATCGCGTCGTAGTTGTCGGCCATCTCGTGCACGACATACCACTCCTTCATATCGTCCGAGATCTCGAGCGTCCATGCGACCGTATCGTATGCCGTTACACCGAAATCGACGAAGCAGTTGGATGCGTGGTACATACGGTAACTGTCGAAGCATTTCACCTCGCGCAAATCGAGAGTGATAAACTGGCAAAAACCGCGTTCTCTTATCGCATTGTATTCGGCTGAACGCGTCACCGTATCGCGCGTGCTGCACCACTTGCGGTCGATGATCCCGTCGATCAGAAATACGTCCTTTTCATTTTCGTTTATATAGCCGGACGAATTAACCACGACCGAGCCGGACAGTATGTTTCTGCTCTCGTCAAATTCGAATCCGTCCGGCACATCTGTCGTTGCACCGTAAACATAAACCGCAAGGCAGAGCGCCGCCGCGGCTGCCGCTGTCAAAAGGGAAGCGAACTTTTTAATCATATACATTGCCGCGCCCCCTAAAATCTGAAGTATATAAACGGATTGTAATCCGAGCCGGTTAAGAACATGACCGACAGGCACAAGAGCAATCCGCACTGGACAAGCGACGCCGTATCCGTTATATATAAGCCGATGTCGGCACCGTTTTTGCCTTTGATGCGCTCCAGTCTGCCGCGCAGCCGCGGGAAGACCGGCGTCGACAGTATGACGGAGGCGATCAGAGTGACCACCGTCAAACGGTCGCAGAGAGCGGCAAGCACATCGAAGCCGGCGTTTCCGAAGTCGAACATTATACCGGCGAAAGCGAGCGCATCCGCCAGCGTGTCCGCGCGGAACAGAACCCAGCCGAAGAGGACTACGAGCAGCGTGTATATGACACCGACAGCTTTCGGAAGCTTATCAAGCCACCTGCCGAGAAACGCGCGCTCGAGCACGAGGAAGAATCCGTGATAAAGCCCCCAAATGAGGAACGTCCATGACGCGCCGTGCCAGAACCCGGTGCATGCGAAGACGATGACGAGGTTGAGATAAGTGCGCAGCCCGACGTATTTGCTGTCCGCTCCGAACCCTTTGCGCGAGCCGCCGAGAGGGATGTACAAATAATCGCGGAACCATGTCGAAAGCGACATGTGCCAGCGGCGCCAGAACTCCTTTACCGAGCCGGAGATATACGGGTAGTCGAAATTTTCGAGGAAATCGAATCCGAACATCTTGCCGAGACCTATCGCCATGTCGGAGTATCCGCTGAAGTCGAAGAATATCTGCCCTGCGTAGCCGATCGCGGCTGCCCATGCGACCGCGGCGGTGACGGTGACCTCGCCGTTAAAGACGGGATCGACGAACGCCGCGAGCGTGTTCGATATGAGGATCTTCTTCGCGAATCCGCGCACGAAGCGCGTCGCTCCGGCAGCGAAGCCGTCGAACGTGGTCTCGCGCTCCGTCAGCTGCTTCTCGATGTCGATATAGCGCACGATCGGCCCCGCGATGAGCTGCGGGAAGAACGATATGTAAAGCGCGAGCTTGAATATGTCGTTCTGCGGCGCGACGTTCCCGCGGTATACGTCGATGACGTATGACATGATCTGGAACGTGAAGAACGATATGCCGATCGGCAACGTCACCTTCCAGAGCAGTCCGCCCGTGAACAGATTGAAATATTTGAAGTAGCCGAGAAGCCCGAGGTTGAAAACAACCGATAAAACGAGCCACAGCCTGCGGCGCGAACCGGATCCGGGCGCGCCGATCAGCCGCCCGAATATATAGTTGGCGATTATGGACGCGAGCATCAGAATGATATTTTTCGGCTCGCCCCATGCGTAGAAGATGATCGACGCGGCGAGCAGAACCGCGTTTCTTGCGGACAGACAGCGCTTCGGCACAATGAAGTATGCTGCGAGCGTCACGGGCAGAAAGATGAATATGAACAACGTCGACGAGAATATCATTGCATGTCCCCCTCATGTGCCTTCAGGTAATCGTAAAGCGACTGTATGATGTCGTATCCGATGTCGTAACCGGCTTTGTCCGCCGCCCAGTACGGCGCGTTGCCGCCCAGCGAGCGCACGAACTGCTCGTTGCACTCCATGACTATGTAATCCGTCCTTTTTAAGGTGTTGCGCCACTGATTGTCGGTCATTTTCAGCTGGTTGTAATAGACGCGCGTGATTCTTGACGCTATTCCGTAATGTTCGAAATAATAGGTGAAGTCGTGCGCGAACGAGCCGCCCTGAAGGAAGACGTTGATCTTGTTCTGCTCGTCCGGGTTGAGAACGTAGACGTCCGGCTGATAATATTCGTCGTCGACTATGTTGATGCTCGACGGTATCGCCGAATAGACGGCGCCGTAGATATCCTTCTCGGGGTTGCCGTAGCCCGGCGGGTCTTTTGTCGCGATGACTTTCGCCGCGTCGAGAAGTATGATGTCCTCGCCGGTCTGTTCGACATACGAGCGCAGTATGGCCTTCATTGTCTCAAAGGACGCGAGCTTGTTCCAGTGCGTACCCGTCTTCGGGAACGTCTCCTGCAGACCGGCTTCGACATAAAGCGAGGCGGAGTCGATATAGTTGACAGTGGAATTCTTCAGCTCCTCGACGAGGTACGTGTACGGCCGGACATAGTCGTCGGGCGCGACGTTCTGCTTCTTATACCAGTCCGGTATCGCCTCCGAATACTGCGACGCCTTCGACGGCGTTATGACGAAGATAAACGCAATCCCGCGCTTCGCGAGCTCGTCCTGTATGTACTCGAAGCGCTCGACCTGCTCTATTATCCGCTCGCGCGTCACCTCGCGGTACATCTTCGAGTAGCCGTAATATTCGTTGATGTAGCCGTTTTCGTAAAGGTATCCCGACTTGCCGATTATGACAGTATTCGTGCCCTTATACCCCGAAAGCTCTGTCAGCACACGCTCGTACCGCTTGCGGTTGACGTCGGCGTACATCGGGTTTGTGTCGAGATACGGCGTCTCCTCCGGAATCTCCTCCGTCGTAACCGCTTCGCTTTGGAGCACGTCGGTCACGGCGCCGGTATCCTCCGCGGGAACGTCTGCGACGTCTGCGAAACCGCCCGAGCCGAACGCTTCCACCGCATATTCGAGCTGGTTGTACGCAAGCAGCACGTCGCGCCTGAACGGGTACGAATGCGACAGCCAGTTCTCGAAGCTGTCGCGGAATTCGCCGGACAGCACCCTCTCTACTGTCGGCGCTTCGAGCGTAAATGTCTGCTCATAGGAGAGCGAGCCGTTTTCGGTGAGGCCTAAAGTCATCAGCACGAGCGGCAGACCGATTATGAAGACGAACAGCGCGATGATCAGCGATTTTATGATTATTCTGTACATAAACCTCCATAGCGCGCGAAGCGTTGGCAAAGATAATATTATAGATCCATCTCCGGCAGCTGCCGCAAACGGTATTTTACGCAATTATAACACAAAACTCATAATCCGGCAAATATATTTTTATCGCTTGTTCATAAAACGATATATTTAACAAATACAGGATGCCCGCTCTTTTGTCATGATTTGTGTTTATTCATTTCGTATCGCCTCTGTATTCGCGAACGATTTCGGTCATCGCGATGTAGTTTTCGGTCGGCACATAATCCGGTATCGAGTTGCCGCTGCCGAACGCGATGCCGCCGCGACCCTCGCATTTTTTAAGTACATCCACGATGTATTCGCGCAGCTGCTGCCTGTCGAGACGGCACAGCGCGTCGGTATCGATGCCGCCGAAGTTGCCGATCCTGTCGCCGTACCGTTCGACCCAAACAGGGAACGGCGCTATCTGATCTTCGTTCGAGTGCTTCGCGTCGATGCCGGTCGCGATGATATCGTCCATCACGCCGAACAGGTTCCCGCACGAGTGCAGAAGAAACGGCTTGCCGTACGAATGGACGAGCGATATGATCCGCCTGTACACGGGCAGCACGTGCTCCTTTATATCGCGCGCCGAGATCAGCGTGTTGGATTTGTAGCCGAGGTCGTCGCCGAAGCGCAGGACGCAGAACGGCGAGGAATATTCGCGCATGAAGCGCTCCCATATGCGGTGCGATATGTCGCCGACACGCCTGAAAAGGTCGGCGTACAGCTCGGGGTCGTCGTCGGATATGTAGCAGAGATTGACGTAGCCGACAATATCCTCCACGCACTCAAAGACGCCGTTTCCGACGCCGCCGACCGCCGCCATGCCCGAAGGAACGGCTTCGGCGAGCGCTGCAAAAATGTCTCCGCTCGCCGCAAAGAACCTTTCGGGTATCTCGTCCCACGGATATCGCTCGAAATCGGCGCGGTCGTGTATCACCGACTCCTTATGCCCGCCGAGGCATCCGCCGTACGGCAGCGCGCCGCCGATGCAGCATTCGTACGGCGCGGCGTCATAACCCATACGGGCGAAAAACGCGAAATACCGCCTGAAAAACTCGACCCTGTCGTTATGATCTCCGTAGAACAGCGCGCCGAAATTATCGCCGGTGATTTTCTCCATCTGTCCGACGGAGATAAGGTGCTCGTAGAGCGGAAGGCGCGGCGCCTTGATATTGCGCGCCGCCGCGACGATGTTTTCGCAGTCGGGCATGAAACTTGTCATACGGTTTTATCCTTTATTATTCATATTGATACGGCTCTATTATATTTTCAATCCCGTCTTAATACAATAGCAAATTACGATATTTGTAATATACATTTCACAAATCCGACACTTTCGCGCGGCGCCGTTTTTCCTTGACAAATACCGCGAAAAATCATATAATTTATGGCAACTGTTTGATAAAATTATAGAAAAAACGCAAACCGCCCGCGTATCGGAGCGCGTAAACATGACGCACGGACCGCCCGATACGGTCATACTAAAATTAAGGAAAGAAGCAAATGATTAAACTCATCGACTCGCCTGTCGTATACCGCGGCGGTGCGCTCGTCAAAGACGACGGCACCGGCCGCCGAGAGGGAACCATATCCGCGCGCATACTCGCCGCGCACAACTCGGGAGACGACAAAAACCTGCGCCTGAAGTTCGACGCGCTCTGCTCGCACGATATAACGTACGTCGGAATCATCCAGACCGCGAGAATGTCCGGCCTGCGCGAATTTCCGGTGCCGTACGTGCTCACGAACTGCCATAACTCGCTCTGCGCCGTCGGCGGCACGATAAACGAGGACGACCATATCTTCGGCCTGTCGGCCGCCAAGAAGTACGGCGGCATCTTCGTTCCCGCGCACGAAGCGGTCATTCACGCGTATATGCGCGAGCGGATGGCGGGCTGCGGAAAAATGATCCTCGGCTCCGACAGCCATACGCGCTACGGCGCGCTCGGCACGATGGCGATCGGAGAGGGCGGGCCGGAGCTTGTCAAGCAGCTTCTCGGCCTGACATACGACATCGCGCGGCCGGACGTCGTCGCGGTCAGGCTGACAGGCGCGCCGAAAAAGGGCGTCGGGCCGCAGGACGTCGCGATCGCGCTCATCGGCGCCGTATTCTCGAAGGGCTTCGTCAAGAACAAAGCGCTCGAGTTCATCGGCGACGGCGTCGGCGCGCTCAGCGCCGATTTCCGCAGCGGCATCGACGTCATGACGACGGAGACGACATGCCTCACGTCAATCTGGCGCACCGACGAAACGATACGCGAATACTATAAGCAGCGCGGGCGAGAAGACGACTTCACGCTGCTCGAGCCTGAAGAGGGCGCGCTTTACGACTGCGCGATCGAGCTCGACCTCTCCGAGATAGAGCCCATGATCGCGCTGCCGTTCCACCCCTCGAACGCCTATACGCTGCGCGAGTTCCGCGATAATGCGCCGGATCTTCTTCGCGAGGTCGAAAAGTACGCGGCGGAGCGAATCGGAGCGCGTCTCGATCTCACATCGAAGTGCAGAAACGGCGCCGTAACGGTCGATCAGGCGGTCATCGCCGGCTGCGCGGGCGGAACGTTCGAGAACCTCGCCGCCGCCGCCGACATCCTGCGCGGGCGCTCGACCGGCACGTCGCTGCAGCTCTCCGTCTACCCGATGAGCGCGCCGGTGTTCTCGGGCCTGCTCGACTGCGGCGCGGTTCGCGTCCTCTCGAACGCGGGCGCGGTCATACGCACCGCGTTCTGCGGACCGTGCTTCGGCGCGGGCGACGTGCCCGGCAACGGCGGGCTGTCGATACGCCATTCGACGCGCAACTTCGAGAACCGCGAGGGCAGCCGCCCCTCCGACGGACAGATCGCCTGCGTCGCGCTGATGGACGCGCGCTCGATCGCCGCCACCGCTGCGAACGGCGGCGTGCTCACCGCCGCCGACGAGATCGAGTGGGATGACACCGCGCCCGAATTCGTCTACGACGACGCGCCCTACCGCGCGCGTGTCTACGAGGGCTTCGGCAAAGCTGATCCTGACGCACCGCTCGTCTTCGGCCCGAACATCACCGACTGGCCGGCGATACCCAAAATGCGCGAAAACCTGCTGCTGCGCGTTGTATCCGTCATCACGGATCCGGTCACGACGACGGACGAGCTGATCCCGTCGGGCGAATCGTCCTCGTACCGCTCGAACCCGATCAAACTGTCGCGGCTGACGCTGTCGCGCAAGGACCCCGCCTATGTCGGCAGAGCCGACGCTGTCGCGGCCGAAGCCGCAGCGTTCGAGCGCGGCGACGACACAGCTTTTGCCGATGCGCTTCGCGTCTTTGAGAAGTCCGGCGCGGCGGTGACGCGCGACGATACGCTTGTCGCTTCCGTCGTGGTCGCGCGCAGGCCCGGAGACGGCAGCGCGAGAGAGCAGGCGGCTTCATGCCAGCGCGTGCTCGGCGGAGGTGCGAACATCGCGCGCGAATACGCGACAAAGCGCTACCGCTCGAACCTTATAAACTGGGGTATGCTGCCGCTGCTGTCCGACGAGAGCTTCGCGGTCGGCGACGTCGTGCTGCTGCCCGACGTGCGCAGCGCGGTTCTGGGCGGCGCTGTTGCGCTGCGCGGGATCGTATACGGTGCGGATAAAACCGTCCGCGAGGCTTCGTTCTCGCTCGGCGAGCTGACGGACGAGGAGCGCGCGATACTGGCCGCGGGCTGCCTCGCGAACAGAATGAAAGAGAAGTCCGAAGAAAATAACAAATAAAAAAGGAGCGGTTATGAGGAACATCATAGCTCTCGACAAATGGCGCTTCAACCTTGGCGACGTCGACAACGTCGGCTACAAAGGTCTTGACGACGCCGGCTGGCGCACGGTGCGCGTCCCGCACGACTGGGCGCTCGAATACCCGTTCGACATTAACGAATCTTCCGGCACGGGTTATGTTCGCGGCGGCACCGGCTGCTACCGCGTCCGCTTCCCGCGTCCGGCGGGCGAGCGCGTCCGCGTCGTATTCGAAGGCGTCTACAACAACGCGCAGGTTTGGGTTAACTCGAACTACCTCGGCAAACGCCCATACGGCTACTCTACGTTTTCGTACGACATAACGGAGTTCCTCTCCGACGAAAACGTCATTGCCGTCCGCGTGCCGCACGAGCACACCGCCGACAGCCGCTGGTACACCGGCTCGGGCATAACGCGCCCCGTCTACCTTGTCTGCACCGGAACGCCGTCTTTCGAAGACTTCGGCGTGACCGTAACGACGGAGCTGCTGCCGGACGGCGGCGCGAATGTGCGCGTCGCGTCACGGCTCGACGGCGAAGCGGACATCAGGCTGACGCTCATCGATGCGGACGGAGCCGCGGTCGCGTCGGGCGAAGGCGCGGACGCTGTGCTGACCGTTAAGCAGCCTGATCTCTGGAGCGCCGAGACGCCGTACCTCTACACGCTGCGAGCCGACGCCGTCGCCGGCGGGGTCGTCACCGACAGCGTGAGTGTGCGCGTCGGTATACGGCAGGCGAGATTCGATCCCGATAACGGCTTCTATATCAACGGCGCGCCCGACAAGCTGCGCGGCGTTTGCGTGCACCACGACGCGGGCGCGCTCGGCGCCGCCGTGCCGCCCTCCGTCTGGCGCAGACGGCTGCTCAAGCTTAAGGCGGCGGGCTGCAACGCGATCCGCACGTCGCACAACCCGCCGGATCCGGCGCTGCTCGACCTCTGCGACGAGCTCGGCTTCTACGTGATGGACGAGGCGTTCGACGAGTGGGAGATGCCGAAGAACAAGTGGTGGCACGGCCACAACGTCCAACCACCTAAGCGCTTCGGCTATTACGAGGACTTCCCCGACTGGGGCGAGCGCGACGTCAAGACAATGGTGCGCCGCGACCGCAACCATCCGTCCATCGTGATGTGGTCGATCGGCAACGAGATCGACTACCCGAACGACCCGTACGTCTACGGCAAGTTCGATACCATGACCGGCAACAACGACGCGGGAAAATCGGAATCGGAGCGCCGCTTCGACCCGAACCGTCCGAACGCCGCGCGCCTGCCGAAAATCGCGCATAAGCTCGTCAGGTGGGTGCGCGAAGAGGACGGCACGCGCCCCGTGACGGCCGCGCTCGCGTTTCCGGAGATGTCGACCGAGGTCGGACTCGACCGCGAGCTCGACATCGTCGGCTATAACTACAAGGAACACCTCTACGAAAGCCACCGCGCGCGCCGCCCCGACGCCGTCATATTCGGCAGCGAAAACGGACACGGCTTCGAGCAGTGGAGCGCCGTCGCCGATCATGACGACTGCTGCGCCCAGTTCCTCTGGACCGGCATCGACTACCTCGGCGAGGCTCACGGCTGGCCCGTGCGCGCGTCCGGCGCGGGGATACTCGACCTCGCCGGGTTTGAGAAGGACAGATATTACCACCGCCTTGCGATGTGGAGCGACAAGCCGTGCGCGGCGCTGTTCACGCGCCTGCCGCGCGATGCTGAGAACCCGTCGCGCCCGCCGCGCTGGGAGAGCTATCCGTTCTGGTCATACCGCGACGGCGAAAGCGTCGATATAATCCTCTATACGAACGCGCAAAGCGCGCAGTTCTTCATTAACGGCGAAAAAGTCGCCGAGGGCGAGCAGAAGGACCGCGTCATAAGGGCGAGCGCGACATACAGCGCCGGAACGCTCACGGCAGTTACGTCCGACGGCATGACGGTCGAGCTGAAAACGCCGGGCAAGCCTGCCGGCGTGCGTCTGAACGCTCACGAATGCGGCGGATTTTATCAAACAGAGGTTACGCTCGTCGACGAAAACGGCGCAATCGCCGCAGAGGACCGCGTCGTTCGCGTAAACGCGCCAGAAGATTCGTTTGTGCGCATCGAGAACGGCGACATCGCCGATCTGACGCCGTATTACACCCGCTCCCGCCGCACGCGCGACGGAAGGCTGATCGTTTACAGCGACGCGCCCGTAACGGCGGAGATCGAATAAGGCCGAAGCCATAACAAAAAAGACTGCGTCGGGCAGTCTTTTTTGTTATAAAATAATACGGCGTTCCAATCGCTCCGGACGGCAGGGATATATCGTCGGCGTCGCGCGGAGCGGAAAGTCGTTTGAGCGTATAATCATGTATTAGATATTACATTAAATCAATTGACAATAATCGCAGGCTATATTACAATGTATTTACAAAACCTGTAAGAACATCGGAAACAGACTGCCCCCCTATATAAAGCAGGGAACAGGCGGTCAGAGGTTATTCCGAAAGAGGCGGAAACAGCGAAAGTTATTCGGGATGCGTCGAGATGGTGCGGCGTTTCCGGAAATCGTCGACGCTCTGAACAGCGGTGAAAGACCTAAACGCGGCAAAAGCGGTGATTAGGCTACAGATAAGCACGAAGCTGTTATAAAGGAGGCAGGATGATGATTTGGCTGTTATGTATAATTCTTTTGCCGATTGCAATATTGATCGAGGTTTTGAAAAACACAAAGTAAGAAAAAACAACGGATTTATTAACTTATCAGTTATAGCGGGAAGATTTATATGAACAATATCGCTCAGATAGCGCTCGGACTGACAGTGCCGTTTCTGGGGACCGCGCTCGGTGCCGGCTCGGCTCTGTTCATGCGGCGCGAGATGCCGACGTGGATGGCGCGGCTTCTGCCGGGCTTCGCCTCCGGCGTGATGATCGCGGCGTCGGTCTGGTCGCTCCTGATTCCTTCGATCACAATGGCGGAAGGCTTGGCTGTTCCGTCATGGTTCCCCGCCGCGGTAGGCTTCGCGTGTGGCATCGGATTTCTGCTGCTGCTCGATTATGTGATCCCGCACCTTCATCCCGGCTCGGACGCGCCCGAAGGCCGCCGCTCGAAGCTCGGCAGGATGGCGATGCTTGTCTTCGCGATCACGCTCCACAACATTCCGGAGGGCATGGCGGTCGGCGTCGTCTACGCCGGTACGGAAACGGGCGGCGCGGGGATAACGCTTGCGGACGCTCTCGCGCTCTCCGTAGGCATCGCGCTGCAGAACCTGCCCGAGGGCGCGATAATATCGCTGCCGCTGGCGCAGGCGGGCAAAAGCCGCCTGAAGGCGTTTTTATACGGCGTCATGTCCGGGATAGTAGAGCCGCTGGGCGCGCTTCTGATGATAGCGATGACCGGGCTTATCGAACCGGCGCTGCCGTATATACTGGCGTTTGCCGCCGGCGCGATGATATATGTCGTCGCCGACGAGCTGATACCGGAGGCGCAGGCGGGCGAGAAGCACAGCAACATCGGCACGATCGGCGTCGCCGCCGGTTTCGTTCTGATGATGGTGCTCGACACCGCGCTCGGCTGAATAAAAAAGAATGGCGAGAGCCATTCTTTTTATTATGTTATCTGAACCGGCTCGGCGGTATCCCCGCGATGCGCTTGAACACCGTCGAGAAGTAGTTCTGGTTGTCGAACCCTAGCGCGTCGGCGACCTCGCCTACGGACATACCGGACGCGAGCAGCTCCTTCGCGCGGACGATTTTCGCTTTGTTGCAGTATTCGATCAGCCCGCAGCCCGCGTATTTCGAAAACACCTTCTTGACGTTGCTCTCGCTCATCGAGCACAGCTTCGCGATGTCTGCGACGGTCAGCCGCCGTTCGATGTTCGCCGCTATGGCGGCGTGGATCAGTCGGAAGTTGCGCACGCCGATCGACTCATCGTCGCGCCCCTGCGCCGCCTCCGTCGCGAGCACCGTCGCGAGCAGCAGCTCGAGCCGCGACAAAAACCTCTGCGCGTCGAGCGACGATTCGTCGCGTATGCCGCCGACCTCAATATCTTCCATATTAAAAATACGCGGCGCGTCGCGGAAAAGTTCGTTCAGCGCGTGCATGCAGTCATCCGGAACATTGTACAGTCTTCTGCTCGTGTCCGCGGCGACGGAGCCGCGGAAGGATATGACGCCGAGCCCGAGCGGGTCTCCGCCCTCGGTCCATACGCTGTGGAACGCCATAGGGCGGTGAAGGACGAGCTGGCCGGCGCATAGCGAATATATGTTGTCCTCCGAACAGATGCCGGCCCGCCCCGACAGGACGCACTGCAGTTCCCAGAAGTCGTGGTACTCGCCCGCGTATCTGAAGTCGGGCTCGTACAGCTTGTTGAAAACCGTCACTACGCTGTCGATGGATATCACGCGAGGTATTCTGACGTAGCGATATTCCTCCATACCATCACCCCTCTCAATTAAAATAAAAAATGTCTGAAAATATATAAATTCTGTTCGCTTTGATATATACTTTCAATATTGCACATGATATTATAACACGACAGTATAAAAAAAGCAATCATAAATCAAAAGTTGACATTTATACTTTAAATACCAAATTAAGGAGAATAAAAGGCCCATGAAAAACGATAAAATTCGCTGCGGCGTAGTCGGTCTCGGAGGGCGCGGATTCAGCATACTCGCCGGTCTTCTGGCCACTATGGAAGATTTCGAGTGCGCGTACGCGTGCGACCTCTATCAGGACCGCGTCGACTACACGCTCAAGCAGATGACCGAGCGCTTCGGCTACACCCCGAAGGGCACGACCGACTGGCGCGAGATCCTTGAGGATAAGGATGTTGACGCCGTCTTCGTGCTGTCCGCGTGGGAGCCGCACATCGAGATCGCGATCGCGTCCATGAACGCCGGCAAGCCCGTCGCAATCGAAGTCGGCGGCGCGTACTCGCTCGACGACTGCTGGCAGCTTGTCCGCACCTACGAACGCACGAGGGTTCCGTGCATGTTCCTTGAGAACTGCTGCTACGGCCGCATCGAGATGATGGTGCTCAACATGGTCAAGAACGACGTGTTCGGCACGGTCGTCCACTGCGCCGGCGGATATCATCACAACCTCCGCGACGAGATACTGTTCGGCGAGGAGAACCGCCACTACCGTCTGCGCAACTACACGAACCGCAACTGCGAAAATTACCCGACCCACGAGCTCGGCCCGATCATGAAGATCCTCAACATCAACCGCGGCAACCGCATGATGACGCTCTCCGCCGTCTCATCGAGCGCGCACGGCCTGAACGAGTACGCCCAGCGCCATGAAAAGGTCAACCCCGAGCTTCGCACCCGCGTCTTCCGCCAGGGCGACGTTGTAACCACTACGATCAAGTGCGCGAACGGCGAGACCATCGTGCTGACGCTCGACACCACGCTCCCGCGCTATTACAGCCGCGGCTTCCAGGTTCGCGGAACGAAGGCGATGTACGAGGAGCAGACCAACTCCTTCTTCTTCGAGGGCGAGCACGAGAAGTTCGACTTCGACTGGAGCAAGCAGTGGAACAACGCCGATCAGTACTATGAGAAGTACGAGCATCCGCTGTGGCAAAAGTTCATCTCCGGCGGCATCAAGGGCGGTCACGGCGGCATGGACTGGCTCGTCTACGACGCGTTCCTGCAGGCCGTCAAGAACGGCGAGAACATGCCGATAGACGTCTACGACGCCGCGGCGCTGATGTGCGTCTCCACGCTTTCCGAGGACTCCATAGCTCTCGCCGGCGCGCCCGTCGCCATACCGGACTTCACGAACGGACGCTGGTACAACCGCGACGACCACACCACCGGAATCTATTCGCTCGAGTAATAGCCATGAAGGATAATCTGAAAAATGTGCTCGGCCGCTTCGGAATCGAAGCCGGCTACTGCGAGCCCTACGGCAACGGGCACATAAACGACACATTCCTTGTCAAAAACGGCGCCGAGTATATCCTGCAGCGCATAAACAAGAACGTGTTCACGCGCCCCGACCTCGTGATGGAGAATATCGTCGCGGTTACGAGCTATCTTCGCGAAAAGATCGCCGCCCGCGGCGGCGATCCCGACCGCGAAACGCTGACGGTTATCCGCACGACGGACGGCGCGCCGTACGCTGTCGACGACGAAGGCCAGTACTGGCGCGTGTACAAATTCATCACCGGCGCGGTGTCGGTCGATATCGCCACATCGCCCGACCAGCTCTACCATGCCGCGCGCGCCTTCGGCGGCTTCCAGAACGCGCTCGACGGTTTCCCCGTGTCCACGCTGCACGAGACGATCGTCAACTTCCACAACACCGTATCGCGCTTCGACGCGCTTAAAAAGGCGATCGATGCCGACAGTGTCGGCAGACTCGCCAAGGTCGGCGACCTCGTCGAGTTCGCTCTCGCGCGCGAAGCAGACACGCACGTGATCGTCGACGCGCTCGCGTCCGGCGCGCTGCCGATGCGCGTGACGCACAACGACACGAAGCTCAATAACGTCCTGCTCGACGAGAAGACAGGAGAGGGCGTCTGCGTCATCGACCTCGACACCGTCATGCCCGGCTCGATGCTGTACGACTACGGCGACGCGCTGCGCTCCGGCGGAACGACGGGCGCCGAGGACGAGCCCGACCTCGGCAAGATCTGGTTCAACCTCGACAACTTCACGGCGTTTACGCGCGGCTTCATAGAGACGCTGCCCGCCATGACGAAGACGGAAAAGGAGCTGCTCCCGCTGTCGGTCAAGCTGATGACTTACGAGTGCGGCATACGCTTCCTCGCCGACTACCTCTCGGGCGACACGTACTTCAAGATCAAGTCCCCCGACCACAACCTGCTCCGCACGCGCACTCAGTTCAAGCTCGTCTCGGACATCGAAAAGAAGACGGACGAGATGATGAAAATTATTGCGTCCATATAGTTAAAAATATAGCCGCTTCTGCGCCGTACCGCCGCCCTCTTCGGAGGCCGCGGGAGGGATGGCCGGAAGCGGCTTTTCCTGATTTATCGCGTCGTTGATTTTTTGTATAAACCGCTGTATAATATGTTTATATGACTTATATGATTGAAATTAAAGGAGGCGCCGGAAACGGACTGCAGAAGAGAAGCCGACATCGAAGCGGCGCTTAAATACGCAAAGCGCGGAGAAAAGTTGATAGTCCGCGTCGGGCGCGACGAAAACGCCGCAATCATCGGACGGGGGCTGTGCTGCATCGCCGGGCCGTGCGCCGTAGAGAACGAAGAGAGAATGCTCGCCGCCGCGGCCGCGGTCAAGGCTGCGGGCGCCGATATACTGCGTGGCGGCGCGTTCAAGCCGCGCACATCGCCGTACGACTTTCAGGGGCTCGGCGCGGACGGGCTTCGCATACTGCGCAAAGCGGGCGACGCCGTCGGGCTGCCGGTCGTATCGGAGATCGTCTCGCCGGACGACGTCGGACTTTTCTGCGAATACGTCGACATGATTCAGGTCGGCGCGCGGAACATGGACAATTACGAGCTGCTCCGCGCGCTCGGACACGCCGGAAAGCCGGTGCTGCTGAAGCGCGGAGCCGGCGCGACCATTGCGGAATGGCTGCTCGCGGCCGAATACATCATGTCCGGCGGCAACGAAAACGTCGTGCTGTGCGAGCGCGGCATAAGAACGTTCGAGCCGTATACCCGCAACACGCTCGACGTTTCGGCGATTGCGGCGGCGAAGAAGCTTTCAAGACTTCCCGTGCTCGTCGACCCGTCGCATTCGGGAGGGCGGAGAAGCCTTGTGCGGCCGCTGGCGGCGGCGGGAGTCGCCGCGGGAGCGGACGGATTCATCATCGAGTGCTCGCCCGACCCGGACGGCGCGCTGTGCGACGGCGGCCAGACCATAACGCCCGATACCCTCGCATCTATCGTGAAAATAACGCGCGGTGTCGCCGATGCGTGCGCCGCGCGATAAAAAAGAGGTGCGCCATGAGCAAATACGCCGTAAACAGCTTCCTTGAAATGCTGTATAAATCAGCGCTTCCGAAGGAGACAGTAAATACCGACCTCGTCCGCCGCCGCGACGAAATGCGGTCGAAGACGCGCGCGCTGCTGCGGATCGACGACCTGTACGCCCTTGCCGACAAAGATCCGATGCCCACAAAGGTCGGCAGCTTTGAGAGCTTCGGCGTCGATATCGACAAGTACGAGATGGCGGCGGCTGCGGAGCTGCTCGTGCCCGTCTATGTGCTCAGACCGAAGAACCCGAACGGCCGCGCGGTGCTGTACCTTCACGGCCACGACTCCTTCGGTATCATGGGTGCGCTAACGCAGTGCGAGGAGTCGCCGTACCACAAATTCATGCCGATAAAGCTTGCGCAGCGCGGTTATACGGTGTATGCTCCCGAACTTTTCGGCTTCGGCGAAGCGTATCTGGCGGATTATCCGGCCGGTACCGGCGGAACGGGCGGCTGCTCGCCGATATCCGACTGGCTCTTTGACTGCGGGTTCAGCATGGCGGGCGTGCGCGTGTTCGAGGCGCTGCGCACCGCCGACTTCATGGAATCGCAGGGCACCTCACGCTGCGCCGTCGCCGGCATATCGGGCGGCGGGCTTGTGACGACGTTTACCGCCGCGCTCGACGACCGGCTGGCCGCCGTCGTCTGCTCCGGATACCCGAACCTATACAAGACGAGCACGCTTGCGATGCCTCACTGCGTCGACAACTTCGTTCCGGGCATGCTAACGATCGGCGAAAGCCCGGATGTGCTCGGACTTGCCGCCCCGAAGCCGCTGTTAGCGATAAACGGCGACAAGGACCCCATCTTCCCGATAGACGGCTCAAAGGCAGCGTTCGCGCGGCTTAGCGAGATTTACGCCGCCTTCGGCGCGGGCGGCGCGCTCGAATGCGTGCTGTTCGACGGCGTGCATGAGTTTGACGTCGAACGCGTATCGGAATGGCTCGACCGCACCGAATGGTGATATTTGCCGCGCATACATAAGAAATGATTTCGGCGGGCGAAATTTTTNNATTTTTCGCCCGCCGCTGAGTTTTTATGTTGACAAACCGCGCGAATTGCGGTATAATAAACGTCGCGCGCTGGTGATTCTTTGACGCGCGAACGGGCCTGTAGCTCAGTTTGGGAGAGCGTTCGGTTCGCATCCGAGAGGTCGAGGGTTCGAGTCCCTTCAGGTCCACGACAACGCAAACATACGAATACCCGAATATACGGTTTGGGTTTTATGCGGCAGTCAAACAGCCGGAAGACTTTTTTAAGTCTTCCGGTATTTTTATTTCTCGGAGACAGTGCTGGTAATTAATGCTAATAATGTTTAATATTGACGCTGTATATTTTTCCTTATTTTTGCAAATATATATCTTGAATAATGTCGTCGCATCATCATTAAGCACCGAGCCGTAACGGTTATCTGCGGTGCTTTAAATTTATAGAAGGTGGATATATCATGAAGAGAATCGTAGCAGCTGTCACGGCGTTCCTTCTTGTTTTTACGCTTGCTGCGTGCAGTCCCGGCTCATCGGACGATACCGCTGAAACCACGCCGCAGGGCAGCGGTGCCGCGGCCGATGCATCGGATACCGTTGAAAAGGATACGACCGCGGAGCCCGCAACGGGCGATGCATCCGCAAAAACCGGCGAAAACGAATTTTCGGAGCTGGTCGTCGTCGACAACGGCAAGTGCGCGATAAGAATCACCCGCATCGACCCCGACAGTATATGGGGTTACACGCTGAAAGCGAATCTTGAGAACAAGTCCGACGATAAGACATATATGTTCTCGATAATCAGCGCGTCCGTCAACGGCGT
>DBRA01000045.1:0-3227 GCA_002305445.1 Clostridiales bacterium UBA1380
ATTGTAAGGAGACACGATTTCTTTCGCAGCCGAAAGCTCACCGTATCTCCGTTAGTTCTGTATTTCAGTTTGGCGCGCCGTTATTTCGCGTATTCGACGGCGCGAGACTCGCGTATTATGTTTACCTTTATCTGGCCGGGATATTCGAGTTCGGATTCGATCTTGCGCGCGATGTCGTGGGAGAGCAGGATCATGTCGTCGTCGCTGACCTCCTCGGGCTTGACCATGATGCGTATCTCGCGGCCGGCCTGTATCGCGAAGGCGCGTTCGACGCCGGGGAAGGCGGTTGTGATCTCCTCCAGCTTCTGCAGGCGCTTTATGTAGTTTTCGAGGTTTTCGCGGCGCGCGCCGGGGCGCGCGGCCGATATCGCGTCGGCGGCGTGGACGATCATAGCCGTTATGGTCTGCGGTTCGACGTCGTCGTGGTGCGCTTCTATCGCGTGGATGATCGCCGGCGACTCGTGATACTTCCTCGCGACTTCGACGCCGAGCATGACGTGGCTGCCCTCCTGCTCCTGCGTCAGCGCTTTGCCGATGTCGTGGAGAAGACCCGCGCGGCGCGGTTCGGCGGAGTCGACGCCGAGCTCGTCTGCGAGCAGGCCCGCGAGTATCGATACCTCGATCGAATGAGCGAGGACGTTCTGGCCGTAGCTTGTGCGGTATTTGAGCCTGCCGAGCAGGCGGACAAGGTCGGGATTGATGCCGTGTATGCCGGTCTCGAACGTCGCGCGCTCGCCGGCGGCTTTGACCTGCGCATCGACCTCCTTGCGCGCTTTCTCGACCATTTCCTCGATGCGCGTCGGGTGGATGCGGCCGTCAAGCAGCAGCTTCTCGAGCGCAAGGCGCGCGATATCGCGGCGGTAGGGGTCGAAGCATGAGACCGTTATCGTCTCCGGCGTGTCGTCGATGATGAGGTCGACGCCGGTCATCTGCTCTATCGTGCGGATGTTGCGGCCCTCGCGGCCGATTATGCGTCCCTTCATCTCCTCGTTCTGCAGCGGGACGGAGCTGACGGTCGTCTCGGCGACGACGTCGGCGGCGTTGCGCTGAATCGCGAGCGCGATGATGTTGCGCGACTTCTCGTCGGCGCTCTCCTTGAAGACGGTCTCGAGCTCGGCGAGCTTCTGCGCTTTCTCGTGTGTGATCTGCTCCGCGAACTCATTCAGCAGCGCCTGCTTCGCCTCCTGCGCGGTGAAGCCGGATATGCGTTCGAGCGTCGCGGTCTGCTCCGCGAGGATCTTCGCGGTGGCGGCGGCGTTGTCTTCTGCTTCCTTTATTTTTGCCGAAAGCAGCTCTTCCTTGCGTTCGAGCGCTTCGGTCTTGCGGTCGAGCGATTCCTCCTTCTGCACCATGCGGTGCTCCTGGCGCGTCAGTTCGGCGCGGCGGTCGCGGATTTCGTTTTCAAGTTCGTTCTTTGACGCAAGGATTTCCTCCTTGGCTTCGAGCAGGACTTCTTTTTTCTTTGTGTCGGCGGCGCGTATGGCGTCTTCGAGGATCTTCCTCGCCTGCGCTTCGGCCGAACCGATCTCGGCTTCGGCCACTCTTTTTCTGTAGCGGAAACCGATGAAAATTCCGAGCGGTATCGCGATTATCGCAGATATCGTGGCGCCGAGAAGGATATATAACATATCGTTCATGCGTCTTTGCATCCTTCCTGTTGACATCTATGTAATATAAGCGAAAACAGTAATATAAGATAGAATATTTTAACCCATTTTGCTTATTCATTATATTATACAATATTGAATAAGTGAAGTCAAGGAATTCATGCCGCTTTCGCCGGTAAAATTATCTGTGGGATATATTGACATATGTATAAAAATACTGTATTATTTAACATCATCAATAAATATATGATTGATAAACAGGAGTATGTCCGTATGAGAAGGCTGCTTCGTATCATGTTGATACTCGCGTTCACCGCTGCGCTTTTTGCCGCTTTTGCAATCACCGCGTCGGCGAAAAACTGGTATGCGACCGAAAGCACAACCGATGTCGAAAGATTNNCCGAGCAAATATGATGGCAACGGTGTATCGGCATGGATATTTCTTCAGGACTCTTATCTCCCTGTCGAGATCATAATCGACGGCGACGTGGTGTGCCCGAACGGCGACAGTCTTGATTTCGGCATAAAGTGTGATAACAATACACATCACAGTGTAGAGATAACCGGAGCCGATAAAGACAGCTCGCTGACAATAAACCTGACAAGAAGGACAATCGAAAATTACAGCGCCGCGATATGGGTTATCGGCTACAACAATCTGACAATTAAAAACCTTACTTTGTCGCTTTCTTCAGCCGACGCTGAATTGAACTCATCCGGTATAACGGTGTGGCATAGCGATTTAGAACTGAATAATGTCGTTATCGAAAGCATTACAACGGGAGATGCTCTTGATTATTCGTGTGCTATACATAACGTTAATGGATGTATTACAATAATAAACAGTAAAATAGAAAACATCACAACAGGGAGCGCTACGAATGTCGCAGGTATCCGTACGGAAGCTGCAATGTGCGTTGTGTCAATCACTGACAGTATAATAAAAATAAATCTTACAGAACCGAACGCAGTTGGGATAAGTACGCTTTATCTTTATAGTCTATTAAACAATTTGAATGCGAAGTATCCGTACGATATCGAAATCGCCGCTGCTGGAAGGGCCTACAACAATATCTACGCTACAGTATCATCTAATAATCTTAGATATCGTGCGGGTGATGTTGCTCCAGGAGAAGAACTGTCAGGTGGGGATTTTATAATAAAAATAGTCGGATTCAGGACAGAACCAGCAAAATACGCGCGCATATATATACAGCGCGTGGCAACACCGGTCATTACAGAAGCAATAATCAACCAGCAGGGACAAAAGCGCATCAGCATAACATGTGAGAATCCGGACGCGCGGATCTACTACCGTCTTGACGGCGGCGAAATCGCATCGCCCGAAGACGGCACGCTCTATACAGGTCCGTTCGAGGTCGGCGAGAACGTCACCGTAACCGCGCGCGGATTTGCTGACGGTTATGCAAAAAGCGAATTGGCAACGCTCGCGGTCGAGTCAGACTATAACTTCAACGTCGGGGTGATGCAGTACATGTCGCTCATCGCCAATCAGCCGACATACGGCGTCAGTGCCGCGAGCGGCGTAAAGGTCGCTGTTAAAGCGGGCCTCAACCCGAACGCGCTTCGCGCGGGCGAGCTCGTGACGCTCGCGGTCGA
>DBRA01000045.1:3348-4330 GCA_002305445.1 Clostridiales bacterium UBA1380
CGCGGGAACAAACAAGACACAATATACGTCAGTCAATATGATATAACTCACCCGAAGGGATGACGCATTAATGAAACATAAACCGGCGCACCCGGCGCTGATCGCGCTTGCTATACTGACGGCGGTGCTCACAGTGTCGTGCGCGAACGATAACATACAAACCGTGACGCTCGAAGGCGTCGTCGTCAGCGCGTCGCAGGGGCAGAACGGCACCTTCATTCTCGCATACGCGCCCGACGCGAGGGGCCTTCTGACCTTCACCGCGGCAGACGGCGTATACAAGACGGGCGATATCGTCGAGGCGGACTATAACGGCATGATAATGGAGTCCTACCCCGGCCAGATCATCGCGACCGCCGTCAGGCTGTCCGAGCAGCAGCCGCCGGACAGCGACTGGAACCCGTGCGCCTACAACTGGGTCGACGCCGCCGAGACGACGCGCAGCATGTCCGGCTACACCGCGGCGCTCGATATGCGCGCAAACGGCATGGCGAGCGTGATAGACGCCGACGACGGCGCCGAGCGTTATGTGCCGTGGGTTTTTGGCGACGGCTGGCTCGAGATCGACGGCGAGAGAAGCGAAGCGCGCATGTTCGGCTGGCGCGGCGACACGTATCTCGTCGCGGCGGGGACGCTGTGGCGCGGCGAGACAGAGAAGCCCGAGTGGGACTGCGCGGCCGGCGGGCACATATATGCGGACGGCGTCTGCACCGTATGCGGCGAAGCCGAGGCGGAGAGCGCAAGATCCGGCGCCGATTCATCGCTCGGCACGCCCGCCTACGCGGCCGACCCCGTGACCATCACCGACGTCGAGGACTGGGACGTCTTCGGCCTTGACACGCCGAAGGAAAACGACTACCGCTACAACGCGATCAAGGCGTTCCTCGAGCGCGACACCGAAAAGCTCGAGCAGTGGGCGGGCGCCGCCGACGGCGCGTACGACGTCTACAAGAGCTTCGTCTTCGGCGGCTGCGCGATAACG
>DBRA01000045.1:4364-10893 GCA_002305445.1 Clostridiales bacterium UBA1380
CTCAACTTCATCCGGCTCAACGAAGACGGGACGCGCGCGATCGACATCACGTTCGGCGAGCACGGCAGCGCCGCGCGTTATGTCTACTCGACGCACGCGGAGGATTTTGACGCGCTGACGTCGGGCGCACACGTCGACGGAGACTTCATCATCATGCGCCTTGATGCGCTCGCCGGCGATTTTACCTATGTAAGCGCGGACGAGATGAAGGCGTACGCTGCCAAATACCTGGGCGACGACGACTACGAAATTATCGAAAGCGAGGTCGATAAGACCGACGAGGGCTACTGCCGCATCGGACGCGGCAGCCTTGTCGTCGCGTCGACGCTCGTGTCGGAGGAAAAAGACGGCGATTCTGCCGTCGTGACGGTGCAGTTCTGGGCCGATTTCTCGTACACGGTCAAGACGAAGCTCGTCGAATTCCGGCTTATATACCTCGACGGCGAGTGGAAGCCGCTCTCGTCAAAGACGCTCGAGGATACGGGCATACGGACGGCGAAGTTCGCTACCTGACGCGGCGCAGACCGACGCCGCGGCGGGGCGATTTCTTTGCCGCAGCCGTATTATCAGTCATATAATAAAGCGCGGAGCATATTGCCCCGCGCTTTGCTTTATTTCCCGTAAAATAAAAACCGCCGGCTCCGCCATGCCATGCAGGGATAACGGAACCGGCGATATATCACTTTGCGTCCGTACCCGACGGTTTAATTTCGCAGCACGAGCCGGCGCTTGAGCAGCCGGCGCAGCCGCAGCCGCACCCTCCGCTCGATTTTCTTTTGACGATGCGGAAGACGGCGAACCCGAGCGCGGCGGCCACCGCGACGATTATGATTATGTCTATTGCGGTCATACGAATAATCCTCCTATAAGATATACGGCATATGCGGCGACCCATGCCACGGCGCACTGCGCCGCAACGACGCCGAGGGTGGCAAGGCGCGAGCCGAGCTCGCGGCGCAATGTCGCGACGGCGGCGACGCACGGGGTGTAGAGCAGCGTGAACACAAGGAAGCTGACGGCGCTGCGCGTCGTGAACAGCACACCGAGCGCGCCGGACAGCTCGGACATGCCGGTTCCGAGCAGCACGGACAGCGTGGAGACGACCGCCTCCTTGGCGGAAAAGCCGGAGATAAGCGCGGTCGCGACGCGCCAGTCGGCGAAGCCCATCGGCACGAACACCGGCGCGATGAACCGCCCCACATAGGCGAGCAGGCTGTCGGCGCTGTCGGCGACGACGTTCAGGCGGTAGTCAAAGCTCTGCAAGAACCATATTATGATAGTCGCGGCGAAGATGATCGTGAACGCGCGCTGCAGGAAGTCCTTCGCCTTGTCCCAGAGCAGCAGCGCGACGCTTTTCACCGACGGCAGGCGGTAGTTCGGAAGCTCCATGACGAACGGGACGGGCTGTCCGCGGAACGCGGTCGATTTCAGCACGAGCGCGGACAGGATCGCGAGCAGGATGCCCGCGCTGTACAGGCATGTCATCACGAGCGCGCCGCGGCCGGGGAAGAACGCGGCCGTGAACACCGCGTAGATCGGTATCTTCGCCGAGCACGACATGAACGGCGTCAGAAGAATGGTCATCTTGCGGTCGCGGTCGGAGCTGACGGTGCGCGACGCCATGATGGCGGGCACGGTGCAGCCGAAGCCGATCAGCATCGGCACGAAGCTGCGGCCGGACAGCCCGAGCTTGCGCAGCGGGCGGTCCATGACGAACGCGATCCGCGCCATATATCCGGTGTCCTCGAGTATCGAGAGGAAGAAGAACAGCGTCACGACGACGGGCAGAAACGACAGCACGCTGCCGACGCCCGCGAACACGCCGTCGATAAGCAGGCTGTGGACGACGGGGTTGATGCCGGTTGCGGAGAGCCACGTGTCGACGGCGGCGGTCAGGGCGTCGATGCCGGCGCCGAGCCAGTCGGACAGCGCCGAGCCAATGACGTTGAACGTCAGCCAGAACACGAGGCACATTATCGCGATAAACGCCGGGAACGCGGTGTATTTGCCGGTCAGAACGCGGTCGATCGTTAAGCTGCGCGTATGCGCGGGGCTGTCGCCGCGCTTGACGACCGCGGCGGCGACGACGCTCTCGATGAACCGGTACCGGCTCTCGGCAAGCGCGGCGATCGCGTCAAGCCCCGTCTCGCTCTCCAGCTCCGCGACGCAGTGGCCGATCAGCTCGCGCTCGTTTTCGTCGAGGCCGAGCCGGTTTGCCATCTCCGCGTCGCCCTCGATCAGCTTCGCGGCGCAGAAGCGCGACGGCAGCGCGTCGCGGTCGGCGTGGTCCTGGATGAGGTGGACGATCGCGTGGACGCAGCGGTGAACGGGGGAATCTGCGGCGCAGAAGTCCCATACGGCGGGCTTGCGCTTCTCGCGCGCCGTCTCGACCGCGCGGTCGATCAGCTCGGAAACGCCCTCGCCCTTCGCCGCCGCGATCGGCACGACCGGCACGCCCAGCGCCGCGCTCAGCTTCGCGATGTCGACGGTGCCTCCGGCCGCCCTCACCTCGTCCATCATGTTCAGCGCGATGACGGTCGGCACGCGAAGCTCGAGCAGCTGAAGCGTCAGATACAGGTTGCGCTCGATGTTCGTCGCGTCGACGATGTTGATGATGCCGTCCGGCTTCTCGTTGAGGATGAAGTCGCGCGCGACGATCTCCTCCTGCGTATACGGCCGCAGCGAATATATGCCCGGCAGGTCGACGACGTTCGCGTCCTTTACGCCGCGCACCGAGCCGCTCATGCGGTCGACCGTGACGCCGGGGAAGTTGCCGACGTGGCGGTTCGAACCTGTCAGCGCGTTGAATAACGTCGTTTTGCCGCTGTTCTGGTTGCCTGCGAGTGCGAAAACCATATATGTACCTTTCCCGGTCGTTGATTTTTATCCGTGCGCGTTTTTATGCAAGCTGTACTGCGGCGTGCCGCGCTGCGCGGCGATGCTGCCTCATTCGCGCCGGTCTGTCCGCGCCGCGCGTCATGCCGTCATTTGTTCTTGCGTGTACGCGCGACGAATGGCGCGACTCGGCATATCACGCGGCGCCGTCGCGCTTCTGCGCGTGCGTGCGACGGTTTATGTGCGCCGGACCGGCGTCCTCGCCGTCGAGGGCGACAACCTCGATTTTCTGCGCGTCCTCGACGCGCAGCGTCAGCTCGTAGCCGCGCAGGTGTATCTCGATCGGGTCGCCCATCGGCGCGACCTTCTGCAGCTTCACTTTCGTCTTCGGGATAAGCCCCATGTCGAGCAGGCGGCAGCGCAGCGCGCCCTCGCCGCCGACGGCGCTGATCACAGCCGTCTCTCCGGTTTTTATCTGATCGAGCGTCATGTTCGTTACCTCGCTTTCATCGGAGCGGTTAGCCCCTGCTAACCATATGTTAGCATATGCTAATCGTTTTGTCAAGTTTTTTCTGTTCGATCCGGAGTACATTTTTTCGCCGTTTACGGCGCGCGTTTTGTTGAAATTGCAGCGACGTTGTGTTATAATGTTAGGAAACTTCAAAACGGCATAAGAAACGGATCGGAAGGAGGCGGGCGGAATGCATCTGCAGGAATCGGGCGAGATGTACCTCGAAACAATATACGTTTTGTCGAAGAAGCTGGCGGCGGTGCGTTCGGTGGACATAGGAGATTACATGGGGTTTTCGAAGCCGAGCGTCAGCCGCGCGATCGGCCTGCTCAAAAACGGCGGCTACGTCAACGCCGACGCCGACGGATATCTCACGCTGACCGACGCCGGGCTTGAGATAGCGGCGAAGATATACGAGCGCCACACGCTGCTTGCCGATCTTCTCGTCGCCATCGGCGTCAGCCGCGAGACCGCAGCGGAGGACGCGTGCAAGATCGAGCACGACATCAGCGACGAAACCTTCGAGGCGATAAAGTCGCATGCGCGCGGCAAAGAGCACGCGGAGTAGATATTTCCCGAACCTAAACGGTATATCCATTATTAATATTAACGCACGGAGAAAAGACGATGGCTGACGAAACACTGATCGAAAGGGCGAGGGCTGCGGTCGAGGCGCATAAGGCGCGCTACTACCGCTGCGGCGAATACACGGGCGCCGACTTCTGGGACTTCGCCGAGATATTCGAGATCATCGAGGACATGTACGAGGTGTCCGGCGACGAAAGCTGCCGCGCGATGTTCGGCGAGATGTACGGCTACGTCCTGCGCCGCTACACGGCCGACTGGAGATCGAACCCGTTCAACGACGACATCATGTGGCTCGTCATAGCGCTCGCGCGCGCATACCTCGCGACGGGCGACAAAAGGTTCGTCGACACCGCGCGAGCCAACTTCGACCTTGCGTTTTCGAGGGCCGCGAGCGACGACCTCGGCGGCGGCCTTTTCTGGCGCGTCGAAAACGAGAGCAAGAATACCTGCGTCAACTGCCCCGGCGCGATAGCCGCTGCGTATCTCGCCAAGGCGACCGGCGACGAAGCGTATTACGACAAGATGCTGTACTGCCTCGACTGGGCGGTCCGCGTCATGTTCGAGCCGGACACGGGCAAGGTCTACGACTGCATCAACATGGACGGCAAAATCAACAAATGGTCGTCGACGTATAATCAGGGCACGTTCATCGGCGCGTGCCTGATGGCGCACGAGCGCACACGCGACGCGAAGTACATGGAATACGCGGCGAAAGCGGCGCACTATGTGCGCGACGTTATGTACGAAGGCGGCGTCATGGACAACGAGGAGCCCGGCAACGACCTGCCCGGCTTCAAGGGCATACTCGCGCGCTATATCCGCCGTTATGTCGACGCGACGGGCGACGCCGGCTTCAGGGAATGGCTGCGCAAAAACGCAGACGCCGCGTGGGCGAACCGCAACTCGGCGGACATCATGTGGACGCAGCTCGCGCACAGGACGGAGGAGCGCGACGACTACGACGTATTCGCTGTTTCCGCCGCCGTATCCGTCGTCGTGAACGCGGTCTGACCGCGCGGCTTATACAGACGGATCAAGCGCGGGCGCTCTCGACGGATCGTCGGCGCGCCTGTATCGAAAGCACGGCCGACACCGTGACCTGAAGCGCACGCGCCCATATACCCGCACCTGCACCGCCGCAATCCATCCGCACGATTTATATAAACGGAAACGCTATTTTCATATTGCGCCCCCGCCGCGCGCGTGTTAAAATAGCCGCAATGATACGGCGCTGCGTCCGGCCGGGACGCTCCCAATATTAGTGCGAGGTAACTTTATATGAAGCATCGCGATCTGTCCGCAAAGCCCGATTACGACGCGTCCGCGGCGCGCTACGAAGCGTTTTTCGCGCGCGACGGCTCGGAGCGTCCGCCCGTATGCATAAGGTTCCCGAAGGACGGCTACGTCTGGCCGGAGCTTCCGCGCCCGCAGTATTCGTCGCACAAGCAGCGCTGGTGCGACGTGAAGACGCGCGCGGCGCACGACGCGGCCTACGTCATGAGCGTGGAATATTACGCCGACTCGATGCCGATCGTGTGGCCGAACCTCGGCCCCGAGATATTCACAGCGTTCTGCGGCTGCGGCTACGGCTTCACCGAGAGCACGACTTGGAGCGTGCCGTGCGTCAAATCGCCGACCGACCCGACGCCGCGCGTCGATTTCGACAACCATTACTTCAAGCTGCTCGAGGAGTACACGGACGAGCTGCTGAAGTACGGCCGCGGCAACTTCATCGTAGGCCTTTCCGACTTCCACCCGGGCGGCGACCACGTCGCCGCGCTGCTTGACCCGGAGAATCTGGCTGTCGCGCTGATCGAGGAGCCCGACGCGGTGCTCGCGATGATGGACGCGGCGAACGAGGACTACATCAAGGTTTACAGGCACTTCGCCGACAAGCTGATCGCCGCCGATATGCCGCTGACGTCGTGGCTGCCGCTCATCTCCGACGGCTACTACTACATACCGTCGTGCGACTTCTCGTGCATGGTGTCGAACGATATGTTCAAAAAGTTCTTCCTGCCCGCGATCGAGATGGAGTGCAACTTCATGGAGCACACGATCTACCACCTCGACGGGCCGAACGCGCTGCGCCATCTCGACACGCTGCTCGCGATAGATTCGCTCGACGCGCTTCAGTGGGTGCCGGGCGCGGGCCGCGACAACTTCGCGGAGAGCCTTGCGATATGGAAGCGCGCGCAGGACGCGGGCAAGGGCGTGCAGGTCGACGCGCACGTGTCGCAGCTCGGCGAGATAATGAGCGCGCTGTCGCCGAAGGGCGTCTGGTTCAGCAGCATCGGCGGCATCCAGAGCCGCGAGCACGCCGACAAGGTGATAGCGGAAATCGAGAAGTGGAGATAAAGCCGGCAGAAAAACAACACGCCGACTTTGACGCGCCCTCGCCGCACGGCGCAAAACAGAATCGCGCCTGATTGCAGGCGCGCCCGCCGTCGACGCGGCAGAGCCTGATAAAACCGCATAAACAACAAAAGCGCCCTCCGCGGGCGCTTTTTTGCTTTCGTTCGCTATATGCTGAACGCGGACGGCGGGCATGAAGCGTGCGCCGCACCGTCTCTGCGCACAGCAAAAGGCGCCGGT
>DBRA01000045.1:10912-13244 GCA_002305445.1 Clostridiales bacterium UBA1380
GCCCGCTCTTTTTTACTCGTCAAAGTTGTGGAACAGGACCGGCTCCTCCCAGAGGAAGTAGGTGCAGACCGGCACGTCGAAGACGGAGAGGGAAACGTGGACGATTCCGCCCTGCGTGAAGCCGGTGTCGCCGGCGGCTCCGACGACGGAGCCCTTTTCTACCGTGTCGCCGACCGCGACCTTGACCTCGCCGAGGTGGCAGTACCAGCTCTTCAGCCCGTAGCCGTGCTCGACGACGACGGTGTAGCCGGAGTAGTCGAGGTAGCCGGTGTAGATGACCTTGCCGGCGTTGACGGCGGTGACGTCGGCGCCCTTGTTCTTTATATAGTCGACGCCGAGGTGGCGGAAGACGGCGCCGTTAGAGCTGATCGTGACATAGCGGCCGAAGCCGAGCGCGACGGAGCCGTTGTCGCCGAACGTGCCGTCGAAGTAGCGCGTACCCGCTTCTGACGTCGACTGCGCGTAGGGCAGCATCTCCTTCTCGAACGCGGCGAGCGTCTCTTCGGTGCGCGTGCTGTTCGTGACGCCGGCGTTGACGATCAGGTTGTATTCGAGGAACTTGCGGTCGGTGACGGTCAACGTGATATCCTGCGTGACGGAGCCGTAGCCGATCGAGAAGACGTAGTCGCCGGCGGCGAGGTCCATGTTGATCGGCACGAGCGCGTGCGCGTATTCGCCGTCCGTGAACCAGACCGGCGTAAAGCCGATGTCGGGGCTGCTCGAGAACGTGATCTTCGATGGGCTGGCGACGTTTTTGGCGGAGATGGCGACGAATTCGCCGGGCTGTATCGTCGTCTTGCCGAGGTAGAATTCGGCGGGCGCGCCGACCTTCGCGCTGAACGAGTACATCATCGAGCCGTAATAGTTGCGCTCGGAGTCCTCGTACCACTTCGCCTCGATGTCGACGTCGATCGTCATCGTGCGGTCGATTTTGAGGTTGCCGATATTCTCGTAGAGGTCGTCGAACAGGACGGATCCGGTGGAGGAGTCCGCAACCTTGAGCGTCATGTAGTCGGGCTGCGTGTCGAAAGCGATGTCGAATCCGCCGTCAAGCTCGTAGCTCTGCTCCGCGCCGCCCGCGAGCTTGCCCGAGACGTCCGCTTTCACGAAATCGCCCGTGTAGTTTTTATACGACCACTCGGCTGCGACCGGGCTGACCTCGTACTGCGACGCCAGCGTCATGACCGGCGTCTTCGCCTCCGTGTACAGGCTCGCGGCGTAATCTGTCGCGATGAACTTAGCGGCGTCCGCGGCCGCGATCTTGTACGCCGAACCGTCGGCGGCGACGTAGTATGCGTTTTCGGGGTCGACCGAGAAGTAGTACTGCGCCGTCTCCTCCTTCGTGCCGGTCGAAACGGTCACTTTGAAGAACGGCGTGCCCATGAGCGGGTCCGGCAGCGCGGGAACCTTTGTCGCGCCCGCGTTTATCGCCGCGAACAGCTCGAGCATGGCGGCGGTTTCGGACGCGTTTTCTTCCTTCGACAGACTGAAGACTGTGCCGTCAAGGTCGGATATCGATATCGCGCTCGCGCTCTCCGTCTTGATCGGCGCGGTCTCTGTTTTTGTATAGCTGCGTATGGCGATGAACGACGGTACGAACATCAGTATCGCCAGAACGAACAGCAGTGCTTTATTTTTGCTCATCTATGTATTTCTCCGTCCTTATGATTAACGCTTCGGATGGATACCGCGCATACTTATTTATAATAGTATACTACGCTTTGCGCGCGCGGTCAAGTGCGGGATTCGGGCAGAAAAATATGTAAAAACATCAAACCACATGTTGACATTTATGGAAAAATCTGATATAGTTGATTTTGTGTTCATAAATTATTTAATATTTGGGAGTATCGCGTTATGAAGAAGTCGCTGCGCGTCATGATGACGCTCGTATTCACGGCGGTGCTTTTCGCCGCGCTGGCGATAACGGCGTCGGCGCAGAACTGGTACGCGACCGAATCCGCAGGCGGTGTGGACTGGCTGTATATAACCGCCGCCGATACAGAGCCGACCGACGGCAAAACATGGTACTCCGATGTACCGTCTCCGTATCACGGCGCGTCTGTGAACGCATGGATACTAATCCCCGGCTCTGTGACGAATCCGGTCGAGATCGTCATCAGCGGCGACGTGGTATGCCCTGTCGATGCTTCTCTTGATTACGGCATTTTTAAAGATGATGATAATAATAACGATGTCAAAATAACCGGCAACGGCACGGGAAAACTCACGATTAACCTGACCGGCGACACGCACACAGGAAGTGCGGCAATTTATAATTACTCGCTCAGCTATCTGACGATATCAGACATGGCAGACATGACACTAACGG
>DBRA01000013.1:0-6277 GCA_002305445.1 Clostridiales bacterium UBA1380
TGGTCGGTGCCGGGCACCCACAGCGTGCGGTCGCCCTTCATCCTGCGCCAGCGGATCAGGATGTCCTGAAGCGTGTTGTCGAGCGCGTGACCCATATGAAGCTGTCCCGTGATGTTCGGCGGCGGAATCACGATGCAGTAATGCGGCTTTGTCTTGTCGTCGTGCGGGCGGAAGTAGCCGCGGCTCTCCCACTCGGCGTACAGCCGGCTTTCGAAGTCGGCCGGATCGTAGGTTTTCGGCAGTTCTCTTTGCATATATAAAATCCTTTCGTGTTGTCTTACGGCAGTGTTGCGATAAGTCTGACGGGCAGGTCGCGCAGCGTGATGAACTCCGCGCCCTCGTCCATCGTCGTCCTCGGATGCTGTATTATGTCGCGGCCTATCTCGATGTCTGTATCGATGACGTAGAGGAAGCAGTCCTTCAGCGCGCCGTTGTGCGTTATCGGCCCTGCGCCGTATTTGTCGTATGAAAGCCGCGACGGCTTTCGCGCGAACGCCTCCGCGAGCTCTCTCCAGCGGGTTATAGTGCTGCCCTCGCGCAGCGTTGTGAATTGTACGGGCGAGCCGTGATACCACGTCTCGCGGTTTTGTACAGCTGACACTGTAAATCGCCTCCCTTTGGAAACAAAAAGCCCCGACCATGCGTTGCAGCATGGTCGGGGCGCGAAAACGGCGCGGTACCACCCGACTTCGCCGCCGAAGCGGCGCTCTCATACGCGGTATATTAAAAGATACCGCATATTGCTCCCTTAACGCGGGAAACACGGCGGAAACTAACGGCGTTCCGGATTCGCATTAATAAATGCTCACCCGGGGCGTCCTCGCGTCCGCGGCTCAGCAGGCGACAGCAAACGCGTCCGGCGGCGCCGCTTTCACCGTGTGCGGCGTTCTCTGTGCGTCGGTGCTTGCGTCTGCACTCCTCATCGCAGCCCTTTAATTTTGTAATTATATCACATGTAACTTAATTTGTCAAGGCCGGCGTTGACTGCGCGCCGAGACGATGATATAATTGCTGTTAAAGTGTATTATATTAAAGGTACGATTGAAGTTATGGCCGGAAGACGCACCCATAAATACACAGCAGCGCTTCTCTTTATATTATCGCTCCTTCTCGTCTCGTGCGGCGCGGGCGGCGATTTGCGCGTCGCATCGCGAGACGGGACCGTCACCTTCGCATGGATATCGGACACGCAGTATTACAGCGCGTACTTCCCGGACACTTTCATGGCGATGACAAATTACATCGCCGACGAAGCGGAAGCGGGGCGCGTCGACTGCGTGCTGCACACCGGCGACGTCGTCGACTACATCTACGGTTCCGAGCAGTGGGACATCGCGGACGGATGCATGAGCCGGCTCGACGGCGTCGTGCCGTACGTCGTCGCCGCCGGCAACCACGACACCGGCATGACGCTCGGCGACTACAGCGAGTACGGCGCGCGCTTCGGCGCGCACCGATTCAACAACACGCCCGGTTTCACCGTGGCCGACGACGGCCGCTTCGCATCTTATAAGATGAGCGCCGGCGGCGTCGACTGGCTCATCGTCGCGCTCGGATATAACTGCGGAGAGGATGCTGTAAACGAAGCCGCGCTCGCTCTCGAAGCTGAGCCTGACCGCACCGCCGTACTCATAACGCACGACTTTCTCGACTACGACGGAAGCCGCAGCGTTAACGGTCAATATCTGTGGGACACTCTCGTCGTGCCGTACGACAATGTGCGGCTCGTGCTGTGCGGCCACGTGCACAGCGCGGCGCGGCGCGTCGATACGCTCGACTCGGACGGCGACGGCGCGCCCGACCGCTCCGTCGTGCAGCTGCTCGCCAATTACCAGAACACAGCCGACGGCGGAGGGGGCTGCATCCGGTTTCTGTCGTTCGACCCCGGATCGGGGGAACTTACGGTCGACACATACTCGCCGGCGGGCGACGCGTCAAAGTGCGGTTTCGGCTCCGAGTCCGACTTTTTTACAGTTCCGTTTGACTTCAACACAAGGCAATAAATATATCTGATTGTATCATAAATCTGTTCATATATGCGCTTTTATTCGATTTCGAATACAAAAACGGCGGAAATGTGTACGTGTTTGTATATACATTTCGCACGCGGCGGACTATAATTATTATATACTTTTTGTAGCATTATACATGTATATGCTGGAGGCATAATATATGAAAGATACCATGTGGGCTGTAATCAAGCCCGAAGCAGCTCCCGGACTTAAGATGACGCGCATACCGGTTCCCGAAGTCGGACATAACGACGTCATGATAAAGATTCACAAGACGGCGATATGCGGCACCGACGTCCACATCTACAACTGGAACGACTGGGCGGAGAGCACGATAAAGCCGCCGATGACGATCGGCCATGAGTTCGTCGGCGAGATCGTTAAAATGGGTCCCGGCGTCAACGCCTACAGCATCGGCCAGCTCGTGTCGGGTGAGGGGCACATCGTCTGCGGCAGATGCCGCAACTGCCTTGCCGGCAATGGCCACCTCTGCCGCAACACAAAGGGCGTCGGTGTCAACCGCGACGGCGCTTTCGCGGAGTACCTCGTCATACCGGGCGAGAACGTGCGCCCCTGCTCGCCGAACATACCCGAGGAGATCTACTCCATATTCGACCCGTTCGGCAACGCCGTTCACACCGCGCTGACCTACGATATGCTCGGCGAGGACGTGCTTATAACCGGCGCCGGCCCGATCGGCATCATGGCCGCGGCCGTGTCGCAGTTCTCCGGCGCGCGCAACGTCGTCATCACCGACGTCAACGACTGGCGCCTCGACCTCGCGAAGAAGCTCGGCATAAAGCACACCGTCAACGTCAAGGAGCAGAGCCTGCCCGAGGTTATGCGCTCGCTCGGCATGCAGGAGGGCTTCGACGTCGGCCTTGAAATGTCCGGCAGCGAGGCGGGTCTCAAGTCCATGATCGACAACATGATCTGCGGCGGACGCATCGCCCTGCTCGGCCTTCTCCCGAAGGACGCTCACGCCGACTTCTCTAAGATCATATTCAACGGCCTTATGATCAAGGGCATCTACGGCCGCAAGCTGCACGAGACATGGTACAAGATGGCCGCGCTTATCGAGGCCGGCCTCGACATCAGCCCGATTATCACGCACCGCTTCAGCATCCGCGATTTCGAACTCGGCTTCGAGGCGATGAACTCCGGCCGCTCCGGCAAGGTCATCCTCGACTGGTCCGACGTCAACGGCTGATGCGCCGAATACGATAAGGAGACGTGATCATCATGAATAAAAAAGAAGCGCTTGCGTCGTTTGCCGAAAGGGTCGACGCGATAAAAGAAGCGGGGACGCTTAAGCCCGAGCGCGTCATGAGCACGCCGCAGGGCGCTCTCGTCACAGCAGACGGCAAGCAGATCGTCAACATGTGCGCGAACAACTACCTCGGCCTCGCCGACGACTCGGAGCTGATCGCCGCCGCGAAGAGCACGATGGACGAGTTCGGCTACGGCCTTTCCTCCGTCCGCTTCATCTGCGGCACGCAGTCGCTGCACAAGACGCTTGAAAAAGCCGTTTCCGACTTCCTCGGAACTGACGACACGATACTCTACTCCTCCTGCTTCGACGCGAACGGCGGACTTTTCGAGTCCCTGCTCGGCGCGGACGACGCGATCGTATCAGACGAGCTGAACCATGCGAGCATCATAGACGGCGTCCGCCTTTGTAAGGCGAAGCGCTACCGCTACAAAAACAACGACATGGCCGACCTGCGCGAGAAGCTCGCCGCGGCGCGCGCCGAAAACGCGCGCATCATCGTCATCGCGACGGACGGCGTGTTCTCCATGGACGGCATCATCGCCAACCTGAAGGGCATCTGCGACCTCGCCGACGAGTTCGGCGCGCTCGTCATGGTCGACGACAGCCACGCAGTAGGATTTGTCGGCGAAAACGGCCGCGGAACGCCCGAGCACTGCGGCATCGAGGGCAGAGTTGACATTCTGACCGGCACGTTCGGCAAAGCGCTCGGCGGCGCTTCCGGCGGTTATACGTCCGGCCGCAAGGAGATCGTCGATCTGCTGCGCCAGGTGAGCCGCCCCTACCTGTTCTCGAACACGCTCGCCCCCGCCGTCGCCGGCGGCACGCTTAAGACGCTCGAGATACTGAAGAAGAGCGGAGCCGCGCGCGAAAAGCTGCGTTCCAACACGGCGCTCTTCCGCAGCCTGATGAAGGAAGCGGGCTTCGACATCATCGAAGGCACGCATCCGATCGTTCCGGTCATGCTCTACGACGAGCGCCTTGCGGGCGAGATGGCGAAGAAGCTGTACGAGCTGGGCGTTTACGCCGTCGGCTTCACTTATCCCGTCGTGCCGAAGGGACGCGCGCGCATCCGCACGCAGGTCAGCGCCGCGCACACCGAGGAGCAGCTGCGCTTTGCGGCCGAATGCTTCGTCAAGGCAAGAGACAGCGTAACGAAATAATTCAGTCAATTACCGGAGCTTCATTTATCAAAGTGAAGCTCCGGTTTCATTTTACCAATTGAATTTATTTCGCCGCAATATGGTATAATATGAAATAATGCTGAATAATTTCGCGAACTACACTTGACAAAACGGCAACGGGTAATTATAATAATAACAGTAACAGGAACTATTCTTAAATTCGGAGGGAGAATGGGCAATACACGTCAGCGCGAGATCATATACGGCGTCGTTTGCGCTTCTCCCGAACACCTCGACGCCGAAGGCGTCCTCGAGGCAGCGCGTCATATCATGCCGAAGATAGCGGTCGGAACCGTCTACCGCAATCTTGCGGCGCTGTGCGACGCGGGTCTGCTGAGAAAAATAACAATGCCGAACGGGCCGGACCGCTACGACAAAAACGTCGCACCGCACGAGCACATCCTCTGCTCGAGCTGCGGAAGGATGTTCGACCTGTCTGTCGGCACAGACGAAATAGCGAAGCTCTTTAAAGATGAACCTTTCAAAATAACGGGCTTCACTCTGACAGTGGTCGGCACATGCAAAAACTGTCTGCTCAGGTCGCGCGCCCCGGGCGCGTAAATCGCGTTCCCTGTCCATGTTACCCTAAGGTAACAGATATTAAATAAACAATCTAATATTTTAAGGAGAGAAAACTTTATGGAACTCAAAGGATCCAAGACAGAAGCCAACCTCAAGGCAGCGTTCGCCGGTGAATCGCAGGCACGCAATAAGTATACCTATTACGCCTCCAAGGCGAAAAAGGAGGGCTATGAGCAGATAGGCGATCTGTTCCTCGAAACCGCCAACAACGAGAAGGAACACGCAAAGATCTGGTTCAAGCTTCTGCACGACAACGATATTCCCTGCACTTCCGCCAACCTGCTCGACGCGGCCGAGGGCGAGAACTATGAGTGGACCGATATGTATGCCGGCTTCGCGAAGGACGCGAGAGAAGAGGGCTTCACCCGCATCGCCGCGCTCTTTGAGATGGTCGGCGCGATCGAAAAGACCCACGAGGAGCGTTACCGCAAGCTTCTCTCCAACGTCGAGAATGAATGCGTATTCTCGAAGGAAGGCGACACCGTATGGCAGTGCGCCAACTGCGGCCACATCGTGATCGGCAAGAAGGCTCCCGAGATCTGCCCCGTCTGCTCGCATCCGAAGGCGTACTTCATGGTCAAGGCCGAGAACTATTAATTCTTAATAAAATCAAAAAAGCCGTCCCGCAAGGACGGCTTTTTCGTGCTTTTTATCGAACGCCGCGCGGCGGCACGGCCGCGCGTCATTTTTGAGCTGCGTCAGCCGCCGCGGGCGGAGAGCACCGCGTCGGACAGGCGCGCGAAATCTGCGATACCGAGGCGTTCCCCGCGGACGTCGGCCGAGAAGCCGAGCGATGCGACTATGTCGGCGAGCGTCGCTTTATCGACGCCGAGCGGAGCCGCGGCGGCGTTTACGAGCGTCTTGCGGCGCTGTCCGAACGCGGCGGCGATAGTGCGCATCAGGTGCGCTCTGTCCTTTACCGCGACGGTCGGGCCGGCGCCGAGCGTAATGCGCGCGACGGCGGAATCGACGCCGGGGACGGGCCAGAAAGCGCCGCGCGGGACGTTGAACAACTTCTCGCATTTTCCGTAATACGCGATAACCGCCGTTATCGCGCCGTAATCGGGCGTGCCGGGCGCTGCGCAGAACCGCGCCGCAACCTCCGCCTGAACCATTATGGTGAGCGACGATATGAGGTCGGCGGTCTCCTCGAGCAGCTTCATGACGATCGGCGACGTGATGTAGTACGGAAGATTGCCGCAGGCGGCGGAGCGCTCCGAGCCGAAGCG
>DBRA01000013.1:6314-7952 GCA_002305445.1 Clostridiales bacterium UBA1380
ACCGCGGTCACGGCGGGAGCTCTCTGCGCCAGCTCCGCCGTCATGCAGCCGATCCCGGGGCCGATCTCGAGAACCGGCGCCCCGTCGGACGCGACAGCTTCGGCGATGCGCTCGGGTACGCGCCGGTCGATGAGAAAGTTCTGACCGTATCGCTTTTTCGGCATCTCGCCGCCGAGCAGATCGCGTATCACAGCCGCCGAGCACAGCTCGTACCTCATACATCTCTCCTCATATAACACTGGTTTATCATAAAGATGCGCAAATTGCGCCGCCGCGCACATGCTGCGATAAAATTCCCGCAGACCGGTAATTCAGTCTGCGGGATGAAAACAGTTTAATGGCGGATCTAACGCACGACTTGAACTTAGAATCCAATCCTGCCTGCCGCGACTTTACACCTGGTTCCGCAAACCGTTTGTTCAAGCCGTTATTTTTTACAACTTGTTGTATTTCACACAAGCAGGACAATTGAATAAACTTTAAAAACATACAACTATCTATAATAATATTATAACACATTCGCGAAATTATATCAAGTAAAATAAGGGACGGCGTACCGTCTACACCATCCCTTATTTATAATCGGCTTTACCGCTCGGCCGGTAGTAATATTTTACTTCAAGTTCGTTTTTTAAGCGTCATATCGCGAAAACATACACAGCTTACGCCGGCAACACGCGTTTTGTTTATTCTTTATCCAAATATGATTTTACGAATCAGACTGTTTTTCTGAATCCGCATTTGGGGCAAACGCCGTTTTCGTTCAGTTCAACGCCGCATAACGGGCAGCGGTCCAAACCGCCGCCGGGCTTGTATTCTTCAGTTGCGCCGTTGACACCGCTCGTGAACGTGAGCTTCACAATATTCAGCTTGTCCTTCAGCAAGTCGTAAACGATTTTGATCATGCCCTCGACCGTCATCGTTTCCTTTGTGACGACCAGGCGGCATTCCGGGTAGGCTGCCGCGAGTTCCGTCTTGAAAGCCGGGCCTTTCTGCTTATTGGTCGGCGCACCGTCCTTGATTCCCTGTTTCTCGTAGACATCGAGAATCGCGGGAAGCAGAGGATCGTCCTCTCTCAAAATAAGCGCGTGGTCGAAGTTCTGCAGTACCTCCCAGGCGGTCTTCTTGATTTCGTTGCACGGGAACACCATATTGACTCCCGTGTTGATGGTGTCCTCAACTTCAATCGTCAGTATTCCCGTATGACCGTGCAGGTACTGTGCTTCGCCTTTGAAACCGTAGAACCTGTGCGCGTATTGAATGTCCAGCGTCGTAAAGCTTCTCATGGCACTTCTCCTCATAATATATATTTACGGGTGTTTAATTGCGCCCGCATACGCACATTAATGATTTACGAATGTGCCTGCACCCATTCTTAAATTAATATACCATATTTTTGCTTTCATGGCAAGTACAATTTTAAAATAATTATAAACGACAGATAAAAGTCGACCGAAAACGAGCCGTGTATCAATATTAAACGTCGCGGACAGCACTTCATCTGCTCCGCAGAGCCTTGCCGCACTTTATGCAGAAGCGTGCGTCGGGAGCGGCGGAAGCACCGCATGCCGTGCAGAATTTTGATTGAGGTTCCGCATGATACACGGCGGGCAAATCCTCATCCGGCGCGGCGTCGGA
>DBRA01000019.1 GCA_002305445.1 Clostridiales bacterium UBA1380
ACGAATTTCTCATCTATCTTGCGCAATTTATATCTCTCCTTTCTGCTTATTTGTCCTTACACGAACATTATAAGCAAATACTCTACATTTGTAAATGCGCGAAGTGTTAACTTTTTATTAACAGCCGTATGTAAGTTATGGCAAATAAATATTATACAGCGCTTGTAATAATTCGGGGCGTATTGTATAATCAGAGTCGTGGCATAAGGTCGAATACTGATGTTCGGGGTATATTAAAAATGGATATTATCAGCGAATTCAGCAGGAACACAATAAGCGCGTCGTATGTGAAGTGCGGCGGCGCCGCAGGACTGTGTATTGTTCCGCAGGGCATGGAGAGCGCCGTCGTCGAGAGCCGCCGCTGTCAGGCGGAGCCGCTCGTGCAGCTTCATATCGAGGGCGACGATTTTCCGGACGGTTTTGCAAACGGCCATACGCTGCGCTTCGGCGGCACGATGCGCGGGCTCGAGTTTATCTCGCAGCGCGTCGACGAATCGGACGGTGCTGTCGTCGTCGTGACCGTGCTTGGCCAAGCGGGCCGGTATGAGGTCGAAAACTACGTGTCGTTCACGGACGGCGACGAAGCGTTCGAGACATGGAACATCTTTAAAAACACGTCCGGCGAGACGATGACGCTCGACATGCTCTCGAGCTTCGCGTTCGGCGGCATCACGCCTTTTGAGCCCGGCAACGCGCCGGACACGATGGTGCTGCACCGCGCGCGCTCCTGCTGGAGCGCAGAGGGACGCATCGAATCGACCCCGGTTGAAGATATTCAGCTCGAGCCGTCATGGTCGAGCTACGGCGTAAGGGTAGAGCGCTTCGGGCAGCTCGGCTCGATGCCCGTGCGCAAGTATTTTCCGTTCGTCGCGGTCGAGGACATAAAGCACAACGTCACGTGGGCGGCGCAGCTCGCCTGCAACGGCTCGTGGCAGATAGAGGCGGCTCGGCGCGGCGACGGCCTCGGTCTGTCGGGCGGACTGCCGGACTTCGATTTCGGACACTGGAAGAAGAACATCGCGCCGGGCGAAAGCTTCGAGACGCCGAAGGCGATCGTGACTGTCGCGCAGGGCGGCGTCGACGAGGCGTGCGCAAAGCTGCTGACCGTCGCGCGTCGCTACTTCGAACGCGTTGACGCGTTCGACACGCTGCCGGTGCTGTTCAACGAGTACTGCACGACATGGGGCTGCCCGTCGCACGAGAACATAAAGAAGACGATTGACGCGCTGAAGGGCCGCGACATCGACGACTTCGTCATCGACGCGGGTTGGTACGCGGACGAACACGGCTGGAGCGGCTCCGGCGGCGACTGGATCGTAAGCCCCGCGCTGTTCCCGGACGGAATCGACAAAACGGTCGCCATGATAAAAGAGGCTGGCTTTGGCGCAGGCATATGGTTCGAGGCGGAGACGTGTGCGCCGGCATCGAAGATATTCAAGCGCGAAGACATGCTGCTCAAGCGCGACGGGCGCGTCATATCGACCGGCGGCCGCCGCTTCCTCGACCTGAGAAAGCCCGAGGTCATGGATTATCTCGACGAACGGGTCATTCAGTTTATAAAGCAGCACGGCTTCAACTACATAAAGATCGACTACAACGACACGATAGGCGTCGGCTGCGACGGCGCGGAGAGCCTCGGCGAGGGGCTGCGCCAGAACATGGAGGGCTCGAAGGAGTTCTTCCGCCGCCTGAGGGCGGAGAACCCCGGCCTTGTGATCGAGAACTGCTCGTCCGGCGGGCACAGGCTCGAGCCGTCGATGATGGCGCTGTGCAGCATGGCGTCCTTCTCGGACGCGCACGAGTGCGTGCAGATACCCCTGATCGCGGCGAACCTGCACCGGCTGATACTGCCCGCGCAGTCGCAGATATGGGCTGTCATACGCGCGTCCGATTCGATAAAGCGCATCAACTACTCGCTTGTCAACACGTTCCTCGGCGTCATGTGCCTGTCCGGCGACGTCGCAGGCCTCGACGCGGAACAGTGGGCGGCGGTCGACCGCGGCATCGCGTTTTACAGAAGCGCTGCCCCCGTCATCAAGGACGGCGTGTCAAAGATATACGGAACACGTCAGACCGCGTACGGCCACCCGAAGGGCTGGCAGGGCGTCGTCAGACGCGGCACAGCGACGCCGGAAACGCTCGTCGTGTTCCATACGTTCGAAGGCCGCCCCGACGCGGCTCTGATGACGGTCGGCGGCGGAATGCGCATCAAGAGCGTATTATCGAGCGAGGGCGACGCCGTGACGCTCGAGGGCGATACGCTGCGCATCGAGCCGAAGGCGGACTTCGAAGCCGTCGCCGTGCTGCTTGCGAAAGAATGATAAAAGAGAGGGTTTTACCCTCTCTTTTTCGCATAAAAACGCATAAAAAATCCGTTCGTCATCGCGCATATATATAATAAACCGACGAAATATCAGCAATAATATCTAAAACAGACTCTGTGCCTATTGAAAAAAGGAGCGCGATTTGATAAAATATTATGAAGAAAAGCGAGTCGCGCGCGCTTGACGCTGTACGAGTCGCAGTCAAAATAAGGAGCGCGACATGAACGAATATAAAAACGTGACTGTTTTCAATCATCCGCTGATAACGCACAAAATATCGATACTCCGCAAGAAGGAGACCGGCAGCAAGGAGTTCCGCGAGCTTATCGAGGAAATCTCGATGCTGATGGGCTTCGAGGCGATGCGCGATCTTCCGCTCAAGGAGATCGAGATCGAAACACCGATCACCAGGACAAAGACGAAGGTGCTCGCGGGCAAAAAGCTCGCGATAGTGCCGATACTGCGCGCCGGACTCGGCATGGTGAGCGGCCTGCAGGCACTCGTCCCGAACGCCAAGGTCGGCCACATCGGTCTTTACCGCGATCACGAGACGCTTCAGCCGCACGAGTACTACTGCAAGCTGCCCGACGATATCGAAAAGCGCCTTGTCATACTCGTCGACCCGATGCTCGCGACCGGCGGATCGGCCGTCGTGGCCGTCAATTTCATCAAGGCGCGCGGCTGCTCGCACATCAAGCTGATGTCGATCATCGCGGCTCCGGAGGGCGTCAAGACCTTTACCGAAGCGCATCCGGACGTCGAACTGTACTGCGGCTGCGTCGACAAGGGCTTAAACGAGATCGGATATATCGTCCCCGGACTCGGCGACGCCGGCGACAGAATCTTCGGCACGAAGTAAGTTCGATTAATAATATTTCATATCAAGCGGGAGCGCGATTTCGCGCTCCCGCTTGATTTTGGCGCTTTTTGCTAAAAAATTACAGGAAAGGATTGTGTTATAACGTTGTGCCGGCAGTTGACTTTTTATGAGAGACACTGTATAATAACATATTAAATTGTTAATTCCTAAAGGAGCTTTTCCACGATATGAAAGCCTTTATGTTGGGAAACGAAGCGGTCGCCCGCGGCTTGTACGAAGCCGGCGTGCGGTTCGTTTCAAGCTACCCCGGCACGCCGTCCACCGAGATAACGGAATACGCGGCGGATTATGACGAAATATACGCGGAGTGGGCGCCCAACGAAAAGGTCGCGCTCGAAGCCGCTCTCGGCGCGTCCGTGGCCGGGGCGCGCTCGTTCTGCGGTATGAAGCACGTCGGACTGAACGTCGCCGCCGACCCGCTTTTCATCTGCTCGTATGTCGGCGGAGGCGGCGGATTTGTGATCGGCGTCGCGGACGACCCCGGAATGCATTCGAGCCAGAACGAACAGGACAGCCGCCACTACGCGATCGCCGCGAAGCTGCCGATGCTCGAGCCGTGCAATTCGGCCGAATGCCTTGCCTACACGAAGGCGGCGTACGAGCTTTCCGAAAAATACAACACGCCCGTGCTGCTCAGACTGAGCACGCGCGTTTCGCATTCGCGCGGCGTCGTCGACACCGCCGACCGCACCGAGCTGCCGCTCAAAGCATATGAAAAGGATCCGAAAAAGTACGTCATGATGCCGGGCAACGCGAAGGGACGTCACGTCGTCGCCGAGAAAACGCTCGCGGACATCAAGGCGTACGCGAAGGACTGCCCGCTCAACAAAATCGAGCGAGGCCGCGACAACAGGATCGGCATAATCACCGCCGGCATCGCCTATACATACGCGAAAGAAGCGTTCGGGGACAGCGCGTCCTACTTGAAGCTGGGGCTTGTCAACCCGCTGCCCGACGAGCTGCTGCTCGAGTTCGCTTCGTCCGTCGAGCGCGTCATAATCGTCGAAGACCTCGACCCCGTTATAGAGACCGCGTGCCGCGCGCTCGGCATCAAGTGCGACGGCAAAACGACCGCCGACGGAGCGCCGCTGCTCCCGCTCTGCGGCGAGTATTCCCAGCAGCTTCTGCGCGAGGTGCTGCTCGGCGAAAAGAGCGAGGAGAAGTCGCTCGGCGAACCGATACCTCCGCGTCCGCCCGTGCTTTGCCCCGGCTGCCCGCACAGAGGCGTGTTCTACGTGCTCGGCAAGCTGAAGCTGCACGTCTCCGGCGACATCGGCTGCTATACGCTCGGCGCGGTTGCGCCGCTCTCCGCGATGGACACGACGTTCTGCATGGGCGCGTCAATATCGGCGCTGCACGGCTACAACAAGGTGCTCGGCGACGATGCGGAGAAGAAGTCAGTCGCGGTAATCGGCGACAGCACGTTCATGCATTCGGGCATGACGGGGCTTGTCAACGTCGTCTACAACGGCACCGCCACCACGACGATCATACTCGACAACTCGATAACCGGCATGACCGGCCACCAGCAGAACCCGCTCACCGGTCTGACGCTAAAGAACACGCCCGCTCCGGCGATCCATGCGGAAGATATCTGCGCCGCGCTCGGCGTCGCGCGCGAACACATCCGCGTCGTCGACCCGTACGATATCACCGAAGTCGAGCGCGTCGTCAAAGAGGAGCTCGACGCTCCCGTCCCGTCCGTCATCATCTGCCGCCGCCCGTGCGTGCTGCTCAAATACGTCAAGCGCCAGCCGCCGCTGCATGTCGACAGGGACAAATGCAAGAGCTGCCGCGCCTGCATGAAGCCGGGCTGCCCGTGCATCTCGTTCGAGGAAGGCAAGGCTGAGATAGACGCCAATACCTGCGTCGGCTGCGGACTTTGCGCAAAGCTCTGCCGCTTCGGCGCTATATCGGAGGCGAAGAACTAATGACACGAAACATAATGATAGTCGGCGTCGGCGGACAGGGCTCCCTGCTCGCGAGCCGCATACTCGGGCGCGCCGCGCTCGATTCCGGATACGACGTCAAGGTGTCCGAGGTGCACGGGATGTCCCAGCGCGGCGGTTCCGTCGTCACCTATGTCCGCTACGGTGACAATATCGGCTCGCCCGTCATCTGCCGCGGCGAGGCCGACGTCATACTCAGCTTCGAAGAGCTCGAAGCCGCGCGCTGGCTCGACTGCCTGCGCGACGGCGGCGTGATAATCACGTCCACGCAGCAGATTAACCCGATGCCTGTCGTCGCCGGCGCCGCCGTCTACCCCGACAGCCTGACGGATAAGCTGCGCGCGAAAAACATAAAAGTCATCGCTGAGGACGCGCTCGCGATCGCCGAAAAAGGCGGCTCGGCGAAGGCGTCGAACGTCGCCCTGATCGGGCTCGCCGCGCACACGCTCGGCTTCGACGCAGCCGTGCTGCGCAACGCCGTCGCCGCCTGCGTTCCGCCCAAGGCGCTTGATATCAACCTTAGCGTTTTCGACGAAGCCGCCCGCACCTCGAAGGACCGATTTTAAAGATGATCTAAGCGGGGAACGGTTAAAACCGCTTTCCCAAAACGTAAATTATATCTCTTGAATTTTTTAATAAACGCTGGGGGCGGCATCTGCTGACCCGCGGAAAAATCATTTTTAAACGAAAGGTTCTCTCACAATGACAAAATATTACGATAAGCTGGTTGAAACAGCTCCCCGAAGCGACATGCACGCGCTTCAGTCGCTCAATCTCTCGCGCACCGTGCGCCGCGTATACGAATGTGTTCCGCTTTACCGCGCGCGAATGGACGAAGCCGGCATCCGCCCTGAGGACATAAAGAGCGTCGACGATCTACACAAGCTTCCGTTCACAAACAAGCAGGATCTGCGCGACACGTATCCCTACGGGATGTTCGCGGTGCCGAAGGAGGAGCTGTGCCGCATCCACGCCAGCTCCGGCACGACGGGCAAGCAGACTGTCGTCGGCTACACAAAGCGCGACGTCGATATGTGGGCGGGCTGCGTCGCCCGCGCGCTGACGGCCGCGGGCGCCGACCACGGCGACTACGTCCACGTCAGCTACGGCTACGGGCTGTTCACCGGCGGCTTGGGCCTGCACTACGGCGCGGAGCTGCTCGGCGCGACGGTCATACCGGTCTCGAGCGGAAACACCGCGAGACAGGTTCAGATCCTTCAGGATTTCGGCAGCAGCATACTCTGCTGCACGCCGTCGTACGCGCTCTATATCGCAGACACGATCAAGCAGCTCGGCGTGCCGAAGGAGTCGCTCGCGCTCAAGGCGGGCATCTTCGGAGCGGAGCCGTGGACGGAGGAGATGCGCCGCGAGATCGAGAACCGCCTCGCCATAAAGGCATACGACATCTACGGCCTGTCCGAAGTCGTCGGCCCCGGCGTCGCGTTCGACTGCGAGTGCCAGGACGGCATGCACGTAAACGAGGACCACTTCATCATAGAGATCGTCGATCCGAAGACCGGCGAGCCGCTGCCCGACGGCGAGCTCGGCGAGGTCGTTTTCACCTGCGTCACGAAGGAGGCGCTGCCGCTCATCCGCTACCGCACGCACGACATCAGCTCGATCACGCACGAGCCGTGTAAATGCGGGCGCACGCTCGTCAGGATGCGCAAGCCGCACGGCCGCTCCGACGACATGCTCATCATCCGCGGCGTCAACGTGTTCCCGTCGCAGATCGAGTCGGTGCTGCTTTCGATGGGCGACGTGGAGCCGCAGTATATGATCATCGTCGACCGCGTCAACAACACGGACACGATGGAGATACAGGTCGAGGTCTCCGACGATATGATCAACGGCACCGTCCGCGGGCTCGAGCAGTTCGGCGCGGCGCTCCGCGCGAAGCTCGAATCCGTGCTCGGTCTTAGCGCGAAGATCACCTTTGTCGAGCCGATGACGCTCGCCCGCTCCGAGGGAAAGGCGAAGCGCGTCATAGACAAACGCATTTTGCACTGAATAAGTTAAAAGACGGCGGGGGCCGCCGCTTGAATACGCGGCGGCCCCGTGCTATAATATAGTGTAGTTAAGAGAGCGTAAGATTTCGCGGCACAGCGCCGCGACGACGCCGGCTTTAAGCCGGGGAGGGAACTATTATGCTTCAGAAACAGATAACAATATTCATCGAGAACCGCTCGGGACGCCTTTCCGAAGTGCTTTCAGCCATCGCCGCGGAAAATATCAACCTGACGGCGCTGTCGCTCGCCGACACGGCGACGTTCGGCCTTCTGCGCATCCTCGCGGACGATGTCGACAACGTCGCGGGCCTTCTTAAAAAGCACAACCTCGCGCTCTCCGAGACGCAGGTGATACCCGTGACCGTCAAAAACGAGCCCGGCGCAGTCGCCGCGGTTACGGCGGCGCTGACCGAGGGCGGTTTTTCCATCGAGTACATGTACACGGCGATGAACGAGCAGCCCTGCGCGGCGACGCTCGTCATCTGCACCGACCGTCCCGCCGAAGCGGACGCGTATCTCGCGGAAAAGGGGCTGCTGTGAGCTATCGCACGCCCGCGATGGTCGACCTGCTCGAGCTGCAAAAGTACTTCATCCGCGGCCATCTCGGAGAGGGCGACGCCGCCGCCGACTTCACGATGGGCAACGGCCACGACACCGAGTTCTTGTCGAAGACCGTCGGCCCGACTGGCCGCGTCTATGCCTTCGACATTCAGAAGAGCGCGCTCGAGTCGACAGCCGCGCGCCTCCGCGAGACCGGCTGCCCCGACAACGTGACGCTCATACACGATTCGCACTCGAACGCGAAGAAGCACATCGACCGTCCGATCCGCGCGGGCATGTTCAACCTCGGCTGGCTGCCGGGCGGCGACAAGATCGTCACGACGCGCCGCGAGACGACGCTGCCCGCAATCGCGGACGCGCTCGAGCTGCTCGACCACGGCGGCGTGCTGCTCGTCGCCGTCTACCCCGGACACGCCGAAGGCGAGGCCGAGGGGGCGGAGGTCGCCGGGTATTTCGCGTCGCTCGACCGGCACAAAATATGCGCGTCGCAGTTCCGTATAATAAACTCGCCGACATCGCCGTACTTCTTCGTCGTCGAGAAAAAATAGCCGCATGATCTCGTTTCTGATTAAGCCCGCGTCGGGGCTCTGCAACATCGCCTGCGGGTACTGCTTCTACCGCGACGAGGTCGACCGGCGCGCGCGATACGACGATGCGTCGGCGCCTCCGATGCGCGTCATGACTGACGAAGTCGCGGACGCGGTGATCGCGCGCGCGTTCGAATTCGAGCGCGGCGCAAGGCAGTCGCGCGGCGTCAGCTTCGCGTTTCAGGGCGGCGAGCCGACGCTCGCCGGCGCCGGCTTTTTCGAGCGCTTCGCCGCCGCGGCGGACAGGCACAACACCGAAAAGCTGCCGGTCGCGTACAGCATACAGACGAACGGCGTCGCCGTGACGCGGGAGAGCGGATTCTGCGAGCTGTTTTCGCGGCTGCGCTTCCTCGTCGGTGTGTCGGTCGACGGCGACGCGCGGCAGCATAACTCCGTGAGAGTCGACCGCGAAGGGAAGGGCACGCACTCGCGCGCTCTCGGCGCGGCGGAGCTTCTTCTGCGCTCCGGCGTAGACGTAAACATCCTGACGGTGCTGACCGACGAAGGCGCGAGAAGCGCGGTAAAGACGTATAACTTCTTAAAGTCGCACGGCTTCATGTGGCAGCAGTATATAAACTGCCTCGCCCCCCTGCCGGACTCGCGCGCCGACGATAAAGCGGACCGGCGCGGCGGTCAAAACGGCGGCGACGGCGGATTTGCGAAGTACGCCCTTTCGCCGGAGCGCTGGCTGCGCGCGAACGAATCGCTGTTTTACGCGTGGCGCACCGACTTCATGTCGGGCCGCCGCGTCAGCGTGCGCCATTTCGACAACCTGCTCGGCATATACTGCGGTTATGAGCCTGAACAGTGCGACATGCGCGGGCAGTGCTCGCTGCAGTTCGTCGTCGAGGCCGACGGAACCGCGTATCCGTGCGACTTCTACTGCCTGCCCGAATACGCGATGGGCAACATAGTCGACTCGGACATAAAGGCGCTTGCGGAGTCCGACGCGGCAAAGCGCTTCTTGGCCCGCAAAAAGCTGCCGCAGAAATGTCTCGGCTGCGATATTCTGCCGCTTTGCCGCGGCGGGTGCATGCGTCTTTGCGAGAGCGGCGGCGAATACGAATACTGCGCGGCCTTCCGCGAGTTTATCGGGCGAACGGACAGCGCTTTCAGAGAAATGGCCGCGGTCGTCCGCCGCGAACGCAGCGCGGCCGGCCGAATAATCTGATTGGAAAGAAGATATAAGTGAACGGCAATAGTAATTATCCGCCGAAAAGGCCGCAACAGGGCGGAGCGCAGTACGGATCGCAGAA
>DBRA01000065.1:0-1815 GCA_002305445.1 Clostridiales bacterium UBA1380
CCATCGCGCCGGAGCCGCTGGCATAGGTGAGCCGGACGCTGTCGCCGGGGCGCAGCCCCATATCGACCAGGAGCGTCCGGGGGATGGCAAGTTCTCCGTTTTGATCCACGGAGCCTTGCAGTTCAATCAGTTTCATATTGGATTTCCTCCTTGTTTGTGTTGAATGGGCCGGTGTCCAGGCTGAAATAACCGGCTGAGTCGAACAGCCCCAACTGCGTCGGCCTGTCCCGCTCGCGCTCGCCGGTATCGTAGTTGGAGATCAATACCTCGGCGTACTCGCAGCCGTTGTCATACCGCTGGGCGAGGTTGTTGATGCGTCTGACCGCTTCGATGCGGTAATCCTTGTACAGCTCACGGATGAATTCGCAGTCGTTGTAGCTGACCAGCCATTTGCCCCGGCATTGCGCCAGCGTGTCCCGCAGGCGGTAATGATCCTCTTTCCGGAACTCCACCGCGTAGTGCCCCTCCGTTTCGAAGTACGGCGGATCGCAATAGAAAAAGGCGTTGTCCCGGTCGTATTGCCGGATCAGCGCCTCGAAGTCCTTGTTCTCAATGACGGTTTCTTTCAGCCTGTAGTGGGCCTGCCAGATGAGATGGAAGGTCTTGCGGATATCAAAGGGCTGGCAGCCGTAGCTGGTGCAGCCGCTTCCGTAGCTGTAGCGGATGACCTTGAAGAAGGCGGCGGCGCGCTTGATGTCGTCCATGACCGCGTTCTCCAGAAGGATCTGACGTATTTCTTCGAACTCCGGAGCCGGCAGGTAGTGCTGTGACAGCTCCAGTTCCTCCTGCAGATATTCGCTTGTGAATTCCTCCTTCTCCAGATACTTTCTCAGGACGCCGAATTCATCCCGGCCGTTGAGCGGCAGGAAGCCCAGCTCCTTCAAAAAAGCGAAGGTGCGCTCCTTTGCGCACCGGAACAGATTATACAGATTGGTATTGAAGTCGTTGTAAACCTCCATGGGCGTGTCGGGGGGCTTGCCGAACAGCACCCAGCCGCCGCCGCCGAAGACCTCCACATACCGTCCGAACTCCCTGGGCATCCGTTGATAGATGAGCTCACGAAGCGCCTTTTTCCCGCCGACCCAACTGATGATGCTGTTCAATTCATCACCTCCCGCCGGCGCGCCTGCCGATCCTGTCCGCGTCGGTTCTCAGGCAGGAGCCGTCCTGACTCCAGCAGATGAAGCCGACGCCGGGATAAGGGCATCCCACACAGCGGGCGGGATCTTTGGGCGGGGGTACGGTATATTTGATTGGCGGGCCGGTCGCTCCGATTCCTGTTTTTTGTTCTGGCCTTATTCCATGGTCCATGCTTTTTCCTCCTTCGGCGCAAACGAAAAAGGCGCCGCCTTTTTCAGACAGCGCCTCTCGGTTATTTTGAATTGCCAGGGGTCACACCATCTTTTGTCCGGCTTCGGGCTGCGTGTACTCCAGCTCCATCTCCCTGTCGTTGCGGCGGATGATGCCATAGGCTGTTGTATAGAGATTGGTTTCCTCCATCACCTTAAAGTCGAGGCGGGAGAAACGAATGAGTTTTAGTTCAGGAGCATCCTTGGGAATCTGATAGCGGTCCAGGAATTTCTGCATCGCATAGTCCGCCATGGAGGACAGCTCCGGATAAAAATCATAGCAGTCGAGGTTTCGGGTCAGGTTAAGCGCCTGATCGATATCCGCGCAGCAGGCGGTTTCGAGGGCGGCTTTAAACTTCGGCAGCTCACCGTTTTGCTCCAGTTCGCGGATGCGCTCCGCCAGGAGATTCATTTTGTCGATGTCCTCGCTGAAAGAGAAAGCCTGTTCCAGCGCCGGGATGGGACT
>DBRA01000065.1:1879-6624 GCA_002305445.1 Clostridiales bacterium UBA1380
GAGGCTTCCGCAAGCTGGAGCTTGAAAACATACGCGGGTTCCTCCGGCAGCTCCGGCAGATGAACGCCGTCATAGACAGGGTTCCAGCTTCCGGAGCCGTTTACCACATAAAAGCCGTTGTGGTAGACGCCGCCCTCGGATTCCCGCTGCCGGCAGCCGATCTTCTCGTAATCCAGTAGCTCCAGCAGCTCCTTTTGATATTCGGGCGGCACATGGTTGACCGCGTCGATGAAGTCGTTGTCCACATAAAACTTCCCAAGCTCCCGGTCGTTTTTGGCAGGTACCGCGTGGGCATCATCAAGATTGTACGTCTGGTTGATCAGATCGCGCATCCCCAGGTTTCCGTTGCCCATCCGCGCACAGCCTGTGAACGCGATCCGGTCGTGCTCATTCATTTCGCTGACGCGCCGCGCGAGGAAGTTCAGCTCGGCAAGGGAGGGATCGTCGGGAATGAAGGAGAGCTCATCACCCTGGCTGTTGAAACACTCCACGATTTTATATGGCTGTCCGTCCCTGATCCGGGCGCGGTCCATCGCGTCCTGTATCTCGTCCCGGCTTGCAGGGAGCTTCAGGTAAGCGCCGGTATATCCGACTGCGTCATACATATCCGACCGCATAAGGGTCACGACCATCACTTTTTCTTTCTCTGGCATTTGATCATCTCCATTCGGTTGAAATACAAAAAGCGCCCTTCAGCTTCAACAGAAACCAAAGGGCGCTACATATTTAATTGCATACCCTGGTCAGGGTATAGGATGGCGTATTGAGACGTTTGGAGGCAGGCGACGTCCGGGCTGCTTATGAGCTCCGGATGATTCTTGATCCATTCCAGATCCTCGGCGGTGACATCTTCGGGTTCGCCTTCGCCCCAGCGGTAGGATTTCACGATGACCGTGATGTAATCGGAGCAGCCGCAGTCCTCCACCAGCTCTCTGTAGAGAGCGGAGTTCTGAATGTCCTCCACTTCGGGGATGCCGCTCATGATTCCGGCGTCGCGGATGCCGGTGTTGGTTTCCAAGCCCACCAGCGAGAATACCTTGCTCAAGCTACATCCCTCCCAGCACAGGGCCGCCGTATCCGGGATCGGGAGAGCTGTTTTTGAATTCCTGTTCCGGCTTGACGGAATAATTTTTGCCGCTGTCCCAAAAGCTGACGTAGATTTCACCGTCCGGCGTTTTGATGGGGCGCTGTTCGAAGCCCTCTCCGTAGCCATCTGCATTCTGAGAAACCACATATTCCATCAGCTCGGCCGTTTCCTCTCCGGACAGAGGTTCCGTCAGTCCCGCGGTCATGACGCCCCACAGCTCTCCGTCGTGAACCTCCACCGATGGATACAGGCTGTGGACCTTTTGTTTCAGAGGACCGTCGTCAAGATATTCCGCAAGGCCGCGGTCGTTTTCAAAATGCCGGTTCTCCCTGGCGATGGCGGCGAGGATCGCGTCCTCATGTGCCACGGCTTCCGCGGGAGTGATTTCCTCCGCAAAGTCATCCGACCCGTATTCAGGATAGGTGACGATCTTCAGAGGGAAAAAGATACGCATCATCTCGTTTTCCATTTTGTTTTCCTCCGATCTTTTTGTTTTCAATGTGACGCGATTTTGAAAAGGGCATAAAAAAAGCGGGCGTATCTTCGTTTGAAAATACGCCCGCTCATTATGCCTGCTTTCCGTATTCAGTTGTTTACGGTGGTTCAAATCCCTCCAGTATGCCGAAAATGGCCGATGTCATCTGTGAAATTGGAGGGCTAAAAATTGGGGGCCAAATGCCCCAAAAAGGCCGATGCCATGCGGCTTTGACCGCATGGCATCTATAACTACCTAAAATTTTACCCCGCCCGACAGGATTCGAACCTGCGACCCACGGAATCGGAATCCGGTACTCTATCCGGGCTGAGCTACGGGCGGCTGTCGCTCTTATTATTATAACATATGACGCAGAATTTGTAAACAAGGAAAGGGGGAATTATTTTATATCGCATCCTGATTTTTTCGCTCAATTTGATTGACAAATAATGCTTTATATGATAACCTTTAGGCGTATCATATAAACGATACAAACTATGTTTAAGGAGATTCATCATGGAACTGAAGGATCTTACCGTAATTAAGCCGCTTCCTACGCCCGGCGACACAAAATGGTTCCAGCATGACCGCTTCGGCATGTTCATCCACTGGGGCACTTACGCGCTCGCCGCACGCCACGAGTGGGTTAAATCGAACGAGCAGATTCCGACCGAGGTTTACGACAAATATTTCAAGCACTTCGATCCCGACCTTTATGACCCGAAGATTTGGGCGAAGGCCGCCGCCGACGCCGGCATGAAGTATTTCGTCATCACGACGAAGCATCACGAAGGCTTCTGCCTCTGGGACACGGATTTAACCGATTATAAAGCCCCCAACACACCTTACGGCAAGGATGTCCTGAAGCCCATGGTCGAAGCCTTCAAAGCCGAGGGGCTGCGCACAGGTTTCTATCATTCCCTGCTCGACTGGCACCATCCGGATTATACGACCGACCACTGCCATCCGATGCGCAACAACGCCGAGTACAAGGAACAGGACGCGAACCGCAACCTTGAAAACTATGTAAAATACTTATACGGTCAGACTGAAGAGCTGCTCACCCGCTTCGGCAAGGTCGACATCCTCTGGTACGACTTCTCGATCGGCGGCGACTGGAACCCGAAGGGCAAGGACCAGTGGCATTCCGAGGAGCTTGTCAAGAAAATCCGCTCGCTGCAGCCCGACATCATTATAAACGACCGCCTCCAGATCGATCAGGACGTCAAGACGCCCGAACAGTACATGCCCGACGAATGGGTCAAGGTCGGCGGACAGCCTGTCGTCTGGGAAGGCTGCCACACCTTCTCCGGCTCATGGGGTTATTACCGCGACGAGGAGACATGGAAGAGCGTCGAGCAGCTGCTGATTATGCTGATCGACACCGTTTCGAAGGGCGGCAATCTGCTGCTCAACGTCGGCCCGACCGGCCGCGGCGAGTTTGACGAGCGCGTATACGATCGTCTTAAGGGGATCGGCAAGTGGATGCGCCGCCACTCCCGCTCGATTTACGGCTGCACCCAGGCTCCGCTCGAGTTCGAGTGCCCGCGCGACTGCCGCTATACATACAACCCCGAGACGCAGCGCCTTTATCTGCACATGCTCTCGTACCCCTTCGGCGGCGTGAAGCTGACCGGCGAGGTCGTCAAGCACATCGAATACATGCAGATACTCTCCGATGCGTCCGAGGTCCGTTACAACGTCAACGAGGACAAGACCGTAGCCCATCTGAATCTCCCAGTCAAGAAACCGCTTGGTGCGGATATCCCTGTCATCGAGATTTATCTGAAGTAAAAGGCAAAAATAAAAGGCGGACATATCTGTCCGCCTTTTTTATTTCCGTATGAAGCGTTATATTCGCAACGGCTGCTGCGATTATTATAACTCGATGAGCTCTTTGTCCGCGAGTGTGAGGTCGCGCTTGCCGCCGGGAATTATCTCGACCATGTCCTCGATGCGGCAGCCGTACTTGCCCTCGATATATATGCCCGGCTCGACGGTGATTACCTGTCCGACTTTAAGCGCGGCGTCGCCCATACCGCCGGAAAGGCCGGGAGCCTCGTGTATCTCGAGTCCTACGCCGTGGCCGAGCGAGTGGCCGAAGCAGCCCGCGTAGCCCGCGCCGTCGATTATGTCGCGCGCGATCTTGTCCATCTCCGCGTTCTTCGCACCCTCGGTGATCGCGTCTATCGCCGCACGCTGCGCCGAAAGGACGGTGCTGTAGAGCTTCTTCATCTCGTCGTCGGCCTTGCCGATGACGACTGTGCGCGTCATATCGGAGTGGTAGCCGTTGACGACGGCGCCGTAGTCCATCGTGAGGAAGCCGCGCTCAAGCTTCTTATGGCGCGGGACGCCGTGCGGAAGCGCCGACGCCGTGCCGCTGACGCATATGGTGTCGAAGCTCTTGTCCTCCGCGCCGTTTTTGCGCATAAAGTATTCGAGCTCGAGGGCGACCTCGGTCTCGGTCATGTCGTATTTTATGTATTTAAGGATATGTTCAAACGCTGCTTCGGCGATGCGCTGCGCTGCTACGATCTGCTCGACCTCGTACTGCGTCTTGATCGAGCGTGCGTCGGTCAGCATGCCGTCTATCGGCTCGAACGAGCAGTCGGGCAGCGTCTTTTTAAGGCGCTCGAATGCCGCGACGGTCATGCGGTTGTTCTCGAAGCCGATCGTCTTAACGCCGTTTTCATCCACCAGCGGCGCGAGATACGCACCGGAGGGCATAATGACCTCAAACGCCGGATCGGACTGCGCGCGCGCCGCCTCGATATAGCGGAAATCGGCAAAAACGTAGGATTTGTTTTTCGTTATGAGCAGCCATCCGTCGGGATTGTTGAAGCCGCACAGCCAGCGGTGGTTCTCGGCACTCGTAATCCATAAGGCGTCGAGGCCTTTATCTGCCATCAACCCCTTGACTTTTTCAAGCTCTGCTTTCATATGTACCACGCTTTCTTTGATGTTATGGGTTATTATATATTATATCGGCATTCCCGATGAGGAATCATAAATATAACGCGGATTGTTATGCTGGTTTAGCGCCGGTCACCGCTGCTGCTTATCTGCCCCGCGGCGCGCGTCCCTCTCGGGGCAGCGGCGGATAAAACGCCGCAGCACGGGCTTCTCGAGCGCGCGCTTAAAATAAAAGAGCGGATTTTCAATCGCCTCGATCGGAGTCACGAG
>DBRA01000065.1:6700-11321 GCA_002305445.1 Clostridiales bacterium UBA1380
TTGTTGGATACGAAAACTACCGGTATGCCCGCGTCGTCGAGCGACGCAACCCACCTGATGATATTGTCATCCGGCGTTGTGACCGAATACGGAGCAAGCGTGTTGTCTATATCGCATATGAGCGCGCGGACGCCGAGCGCTTCGAGTTCGGCGGGCGTCACGTCGGTGTAGCTGTCGTATATTTTCTCGGGGTAAAGCGCAAACGGCAGTTTTCATCCCTCTTTTCGCGATTTTATCTATTATAACACACGCAGAGTACCGTTTCAAGCGATGGATTGAAAAGGTAAACGCTGTTTTTGATAACGTATTTTAATAAAAAAGCCGTTGACAAAATAAATGCTTTGTGTTATTATATTAAAGCTGTCCGCTAAAGCTGTCGGCGACGTAAGCAGATGTAGCTCAGTGGTAGAGCCCCAGCCTTCCAAGCTGGTTATGCGGGTTCGATTCCCGTCATCTGCTCTCTCACGCGGGTCTTTTGTACCTTTAGCTCAGCAGGATAGAGCAACTGCCTTCTAAGCAGTAGGTCGAGGGTTCGAGTCCCCCAAGGTACGTCGCGCAGGGGCGGTGTTGACTATAACGCTCTGTCCGTCGGCGCAAAATTACGGATTCGGTGGGTGTAGCTCAGTTGGTTAGAGCGCCAGGTTGTGGCCCTGGAGGGCGCCGGTTCGACCCCGGTCACTCACCCGGTCAAAATTAAAACGTTCATTTTCAGAAGAAAATGAACGTTTTTTCTATCGGCATGAATCGAAAACCGCACCATGTGATGCAGTCTTATAAAATGCAAATGATGCGCACGCGAAACATGTATTATTATCCCGACTTAATAGCGGCAGGACTTCGCCCGGTTATCTGTTCAGCAGCCACACCATAAAATTCAGGTAACCGGCAAACGTCACCCACAAGAGATAAGGAATCTGCAGATAAGCGGCGGGTTTGTCGACTTTACCGAATGAGTAAATCATCAACCATATCAATATCCATAAAAGCACAAGCCAAATAAACGAGAAGCCGAACGCCTGCCGGTTAAAGAAAAATATGCTCCAGAAAAAGTTTACCGTAAGCTGCGCGATGTAAAGCGCAAGAGACCGCGTCCTCTCCTGCGACGGCGGAGCGAGCCATATCCGCGCCGCGCTTATGCCCATCAACGCATATAACAGCGTCCACACTATCGGGAAAACAATATCTGGCGGCATCAGCGCCGGCTTTATTACGCTGTCGAACTTATCGACGCCGCCGCGCGTAAAAAATCCCGACAGCGCGCCGACAGCCTCGGTCAGCAGAACGAACAACGCGTAAATTTTCGCGTTCTTTCTAAACATGCGGCATCACCCGTCATATTATATGACGGGTGATGCCGTAATATTAAGTTTTATATGTTATTCACAAGCCGCTTCGAACGGGTACCGCAGGCCCGTTATCGCCCTGATTTTATCGAGCGTCCTCATTACGCGCAGCGTATATTCGTGAGTCACGTATTCGTTTTCGAGCCTGCCGGCGCGGATGTCGTTCATGGCCGCGTCAAACTCGTAGTTGAAACCTTCGCCGCTCCTATTGTCCTCGATCGTTTCCCTGCCCGACGGCGTTGTTATGACGGCGTGCGTCGGCGACCAGAACTTCGGCAGTTCAACCGTGCCTTTTGTTCCGATGATGCGCGCGTTGTCGCCGGCGGACACCTCGATCGAGCTGAAAAGCTCCGCGGCAGCCCCGCCCGGATAGGATAAAAACACCGATGTCGACGCGTCGACGCCGTTCTTCGCGAAGCGCGCGGACGCGTCGATGCGCGAAGGCTCGCAGCCGAATATAAAATCGGCGAGAGCGACGGTGTATACGCCGATGTCGAAAAGCGCGCCTCCGGCGAGAGCCGGATTCCATAAACGCGATGACTCGTTGAACGCGGATGCGAAGGAAAAATCGGCGCGGACGGATGCGACATCGCCTATAGCGCCGCGCCTGATGCGCTCGAGCACCTGCTTCATCACGACGTTGTGGCGCGTCCACATGCCTTCGGCTATGTAAAGCCCCGCGCCGCGCGCTGCGCTTATCATTTCGGCGGCGTCTGCCTCCGTTATGGCAAATGGTTTTTCGCAGAGCACCGGCAGCCCGTGCCTTATCGCCGAAAGCGTCACCTCTTTATGCGCCGTGTGCGGCACGGCTACATATACGGCGCGAACCTCGGGATCGGAAAAAGCTTCGTCCGCCGTCATGTACGCTCGAGCGCCGTACTTTTCGGCAAACGTTTTCGCATGTTCGAACGTGTTTGCGCATACCGCCGCGAGGTAGCCGCCGTCGGTTTTATACATGTCTGCCATAACGCGGTGCGCGATTGACCCTGCGCCCACAAAGCACCAGCCGAAATTGCCCTTCATACACAAACGCTTCCCTTCTATAATTTAATCAGTGAATATATAAAATGCCGATTATATAAATAATTACTTTATTTTGTCACCGTGATCGTATTTATTATGCATTATATTTTTTTGCCTGTCAAGCGGCGGCATAAAAAAGCTGCCGCAACAGCAAAATATACTTGCAAAAACGACACAAATGATGTAAAATATTGTGTAATCATCTTTTATATGTCGGAAGGAAGGAGTCCTGCCCTTTATAACGGAGCAGGCAAAAATATTATATGGTTATTGCAGGCGATTTCAGAAACGGCGTTACATTTGACAACGGAGACGGAACCGTGCTTCAGGTCATCGAATTCCAGCACGTGAAGCCCGGCAAAGGCGCGGCGTTCGTCCGCACCAAGCTCCGCAATGTCATGACCGGCGCCGTCATCGAGCGCACGTTCAACCCTACGGACAAGTTCCAGGATGCGCGCATCGAGCGCAAGGAGATGCAGTATCTCTACTCGGACGGCGAGCTCTACTACTTCATGGATATGGACAGCTACGAGCAGATACCGCTCAACAAGAGCATCCTGCCCGATACGTTCAAGTTTGTTCAGGAAAACATGATGTGCAAGCTCGTTTCGTATAACGGCAACGTGTTCTCCGTCGAGCCTCCGATGTTCGTCGAGCTCAAGATCGTCGACACCGAGCCCGGCGTCCGCGGAGACACCGCGACCGGCGCGACCAAGAGCGCCACCGTCGAAGGCGGAGCCGTCATCAAAGTTCCGCTGTTCATCAACATAGACGATGTGGTTAGAATCGATACGCGCACGGGCGAATACCTCGAGCGCGCATAAAGGAGTTTATAATGACCATCAAAGAAAAGGCCGCGTACCTCAAAGGCCTTGCCTCCGGCTTGAACCTCGACATGAGCACGCCCGAAGCAAAGCTGATAGACGCACTGATCGACCTCGTATCCGACGTATGCGCCGAAGTCGCCGAACTCAGCGATGAGACGCATGTGCTCAACGACTACATCGAGGAGATCGACGAAGACCTCGGCAACGTCGAAGAAGTCGTTTTCGGCGACGACGACGAATGCGAGTGCGACTGCGACGAGTGTGACGACGACGACTGCTGCTTCGAGGACGATGAATGCGATTGCGGCTGCGGCGAGTGCGACTGCAGTCACGACGAATGCGACTGCGGCGAAAGCGAAGAAAAATAAAATTATATAAAAGCGCGCGTTAAAACGCGCGCTTTTTTAAAACAGGAGGAACAGATTTATGAGCTTCATCAAAGATGCCCTCGCAGAGCTGTCTCTTCCCCCGTTGCCGAAGGAGAACGCGCGCGAGGCGCTGCTCGACGCGATCGCGCGGCACGAGTTCGGCCGCATGCCGCCCGTCTGCGGCGAAACTCGCGCTCTCGTCAAGTTCAAAAACGAGCAGGCATACGCGAACAAAGCCGTCGAGACGGGCGTCGAGCTGACCGTATCCACGCCCGGCGGCGACTTTACTTTCCCTGTTTACTACATCTGTCCGAAAGCGGACGCACCCGTCCCGTTTTTTGTACATATCGCGTTCCGCGACACAGTTCCGGACCGCTATGTGCCGACCGAGGAGCTGATCGACCGCGGGTACGCGCTGCTGCTTTTCTGCTACAACGACGTGACCGAGGACAAGGACGACGGCTATACCTCTGGAATCGCACCGCTCTTCGGCGAACGCACCCACGACGCGCCGTCGAAAATCGCGATGTGGGCGTTCGCCGCGTCGCGCGTCCTCGATTTCGCGCTGACCCGTCCCGAGCTCGACCGCGAAAACGCCGCCGTCATGGGCCACTCACGCCTCGGCAAGACCGCGCTTTACGCGGGCGCGTCGGACGAGCGCTTCAAGTTCACGTTTTCGAACGACTCCGGCTGCTCCGGTGCGGCGCTCGCGCGCGAGAGCGCGCGTCATGACGACGCGGAAAAGGTCGAGCGCATAGCGGCAGTATTTCCGTACTGGTTTTCAGGCGACTACGCGTCATACGGCGGCCGCGAGAACGATATGCCGTTTGACCAGCACTGGCTGCTTGCCGCATGCGCGCCGCGGTATGTCTACGTCGCGAGCGCCGAGGAGGACAAATGGGCGTGCCCGACTGCCGAATTCCTCGCATGCGCCGCCGCTTCCGAGGAATGGGAGTCCTTCGGACTAGCGGGCTTCATCGCCGACGACGCGCCGCCGGCTGCCGGCTGCGCGTATCACGACGGCCATATCGGCTACCATATGCGCTCTGGCTCGCATTTT
>DBRA01000065.1:11341-24806 GCA_002305445.1 Clostridiales bacterium UBA1380
GTTCGCCCTTTTTATTATGCTTTCGATATTCGTCTGTGATAAACGGCAGCGGATCCGGTCGGCGCTCGCATTTTTTTACTTTACATCGGGTTTGATTGCGAGCGTGGCGATGTACTGCGGCGCGTATTCGCCGATCGCGGCGCCGCCGGGGCGGTCGCGGTCTTCGTACAGCGCGCGCAGTATGAATCCGGCCTCGAGCTGCCCGCCGATCTGCTCCTCAAGCGTATGCGAAAACTGAATCGCTTCAAGGTTGTCCGCCATCTCTTTGTAGCGCTCGTACTCCATCTTCAGCGGGTTGAACGGCAGGCGGTTTACGACGCGCAGCGGATCGTCTCCCTCGAACAGGAAGTTGATGCCGTTGTCCATGCCCGCGAGCAGCACGCCGCCCGGGCGCAGCACGCGGAAGCATTCGCGCCATATGAACCGCACGTCCTCGACGTAGCAGTTCGATACGGGGTGAAATACGACGTCGAAGGCGGCGTCGTCAAACGGCAGCGGCTTCGTCATGTCGGCGCGGACGATCTCGATCTCGTACCCTTCCCTCTCGGCGACCGTCCGCTCCGCGCCGAGCTGACGCTCGGAGTTGTCGAGGACGGTGCAGCGGGCGCCGAGCGCGGCGAATATCGGCATTTGCTGGCCGCCGCCGGACGCGAGCCCGAGCAGGCGGCAGCCTTCAAGCGGCGGGAACCAGTCGCGCGGAACGGTCCTGCACGGCGTCAGGTATACGCCCCACTCACCGTTTTTGGCTTCGGCATATTCCTCATGCGTTACGGGCACGCACCATTCGCAGCCGTTATCAGCCCACGCGTCCCATGTGCGAGAGTTGACCGCGGTGTAGTCTCTGTCCATAAACGATCCGTCCGTCATCCGAGAGTCGCTATGACCGTACCGTACTTGTCGTAAAGCGTGCACGCGTCGGTCTTTTTGACGTTCCAGACGTCGTCGCCCGGCCACACGAAGTCCTCGGAGCCGTCGGCATAGCTTTCGCATACAAGCGTGAACTCGGCTCCGGCCGCGATCATACTGCCCTCCGGGAATACGAAAATCTCGTCGCCGCGCTCGGAGCGGACGATCCAGCCGGATATGTCCGTTTCGGCGCCGATATTTTTGAACGTGACCTTCTGTCTGCTGCGCTCCTGTGATACTATCGTTATATTGTATTCGGCTTCGGGCCGTGTCAGCTCCTCGGCCGATATAGTGCCGTCGCCGGCGACGGAGACGCGTACACCCGCGTCCGTCTCATCGGTGATATACACTTTACCGCCGTTCTCGCTGAGAACATCGATAACTCGGTCGCTTGCGCTGTCGGGGTCTTCGACGCGGCTCGTCGATATGACCGAGACCGAGGGCGAGACAAGGCGCGCGAAGGTATTCGACGTGGCGTCCGGGTTGCCGTGGTTGCCGACCTTTAAAATATCGGCGGAGAGCGAGTACGGACGCGCTATAAGCGTCTTTTCCTCGGCGAACTGCATGTCGCCTACGAGCAGGAGCATCTTCCCGTTTACGAAGAGGCGCATTACGAGCGAGTTGTCGTTGTCGTCGTCGTAATTTTTCACAACAGGCCCGAGAACCTCGAAGTATGTATCGCCCGAAAGCGTGACTATGTCGCCGACCTTCAGCTTTTCGACCGTCATTCCGACCTCGGACGCAGCTTCGTCTATTTTATTGACGCCTTTTTTCGTCTCGATCGTAAACTCCGACGAGTATATCTTTCCGATATTATGCGCTTTTACGATCGCGCTCAGTCCGCCTATATGGTCGCCATGCGAGTGTGTAATAAAAACAGCTTCGATGTCGCCGACGCCGAGCAGCTTGAGCGTTCCGAGCATCGCCGGAGCAGACGCGGCAGAACCGGTGTCCACGATGTATGTAAGCGAATCGATCTGCACCACGATGCAGTCGCCGTAGCCGACATTGACGACTGTTACGGCGAAGTCGTGCGTATCCCACGTCGCGGGGCGCGTGTCGGCAGACGTGTCCGCGGTTGATTCGTCCTCAACATTCCCCGAGGACGAGCAGGATGTGATCATCATCGCCGCAAATAACAGCGCGGCGAGTATTATAAGCAATCTTTTCATAAAATTCCAGTAAATAAAGTTATTAAAGCAGTATAGCTGTCTATGATGACATGATACCACCGATATGTGTACGTTATCTTAATATTTGCTGAATATTTCCTGTCATTTTTCATCCAGCCCAATCTCACCCATGAGACGCTTGTTAAATTCCTCCGCGGTGTTGTAACCCATCTTTTTCTGCCTGTTGTTCATCGCGGCGATCTCAAGTATCACCGCGAGGTTGCGCCCGGGCTTGACCGGTATCGTCGTCGTCGGGATGCGTATGCCCATGATGTCGGTATATTCGGATTCGATGCCGAGCCGGTCGTACATCTTGCCCTGAACCCACGGCTCGAGGTTGACGATCATGTCGACTTTTTCGGTGTCCTTGACGGCGCCCATGCCGAATATGCGGCGGACGTCCACGATGCCGATGCCGCGCAGCTCGATATAGTGGCGTATGATCGGCGGAGCGGAGCCGAGAAGCGTTTTCGCCGACACGCGGCGTATCTCGACCGCGTCGTCCGCTATAAGCCGGTGGCCGCGCTTGATAAGCTCTATCGCCGTCTCGCTCTTGCCGACGCCGCTGTCGCCGAGTATCAGAATACCTTCGCCGTAAACCTCCACGAACACGCCGTGGCGCGTGATGCACGGCGCCAGATGGATGTTGAGCGACGCGATAAGCGCGGCCATGAATGCGCTCGTGTTGTCCTGCGTCCGGAGCAGAGGAACCTCAAAATAGCGCGAAAGCTCGCGCAGCTCGTCGAAAATCTCCGCGCCGTGCGTAACGACGACGCAGCAGGGCGAATGCTGATAGAATTCCGTTAAGCGCGCCTTTCTCTCCTCCGCGGACAGCGTTTCAAGGTAAAGCATTTCGACTTTGCCGAGAATCTGTATGCGCGCCGCTTCGAAATGGTCGAAGAAGCCTGTCAGCGGCAGGCCCGGCCTGTTTATGTCCGAACGCCGGATGTATATCTCCTCATCCGGCATGAATATCACTTCGAGCGAAAACTCCTCTATCAGTTTGGACAGTTTTACTGTAGCTCCGCTTTCTTCCATTGTTTTTCACGCAACGCCTTTCAAATATATATTATGTTCGCATTATACCACATCGGTTATTTTCTTTCAATAGCGATAAACCTTTGCGAACCGCTTTGTTAATTTCGCGTTCATATTTATATTCTATACTTATTTATTAAATATAACGAAGACCGAACGCGGAGCTTTATATGAAAAAAATAAAATACGCGCGCTTTTTCTCGCTTATGCTCGCCGCCGTCTGCCTGTTTTCGGCGGCGTCCTGTTCCTCCGAAAAATTCGCAAGCACGGAGGAGGAAAAAGCCGTCGTCATGACCGTCGGCGCCTTCGGCGTCCCGATGGAAATTTACCGCTATTTCGCCGTGAATTACCGCAGCGATTACGAAAAGTCGAATCCGGACGCGAGCAACATGGAAATTATCGAATACGTAAAAAAATATACCGAAGCTTCGCTTTTGCGCTGCTACGCCGTTCTGACGCTCGCCGCGCAGCACGGGCTTTCGCTCGGAGACCAGCATATCAAGGATTCGGTCGAGCTCGACGTCAAATATTATATCGAGGAGGCCGGCGGTGACGACGAATACATCGCGCAGCTCGCCGCAGCCGGCATGAACGATTCCGTCCTGCGGTTCGTTCTGGGCGAACAGACGCTTGAGGAGCAGCTTTATTACAAGCTTATAAACAACAAGACGATCGACGACGATGAAAGCGTCATCCGCGCCGCGATAAACGGCGACGACTTCGTCAGAGTAAAGCAGATACTCATAAAGAACGACAAAGGCGACGACCGGGCCGCGAACCTCGCGCTCGCGAACGAGGCCTGCCGCCGTGCCAAGGCCGGCGAGAGCTTTGACGCGCTGATGGCGGAGTACAGCGAGGATACGATTATGATCGGCAATACGGACGGATATTACTTCACGCGCGGCGAAATGATCGAGGACTTCGAGGAAGCGTGCTTCGCCCTTCCCGTCGGCGGAATCTCGGACGTCGTCGAGACGGAGGTCGGCTATTCGGTGATACTGCGGCTCGAAAAGGACGACAAATACATCGCCGCCAATTATGAAAAGCTGCGCGAATCGTACCTCACCGCGAAATATAACGCCATGATCGACGAAATCACAAACACGCTCACGGTCGAATACAAAACCGACACGACGGATGTGATAATCCCCGAAACTGCCGCCGTCGACTGACAGACGTGCGGAACTTATATAAGATGAAAAAAAGGACAAGCGGAACAGGATTCAAGCTGAAATATTACGGCTACAAGGGCGACGGCTATACGGGCGAGCGATACAAGATCGCGGGCCGTGTTGTCATCGTGCTTGCGGCCGTTATGATCATATTCATCGGTTCGGTTATATTAGGCAATTATCTCGGCAGCATAGCCGCCGAAACGTCGGCGGATACGGCACCCGAAGCGGAGGAACCGGACGAAGTTAAGCTTCCGTCCGGTTCAAACGTCAGTGAGCCTTCGGAAAAAGCTCCGTCTATCATAGGAGACTACTTCGACCCGTCGCTTTACGAGACGAGCGACGATATGACGGACGCGCTCGACCGCGTCGCCGCGGGAGCGTACACCGCAGTAACTCTGCCGCTGACCTCACCCGAGGGTACGCTCTTGTATGAATCCGAAGTGCTGTCGGTCGCGGCGCGCGGATACACGCATCCGGACGCTCCCGCGATCGGACTGCGGTCGGTTTTCACGGCGGCCGACGCGATGAGGCTGCGCACGACGGCGCTGTTCTATGTCAGGCCGTCGCTGTTTTTCGGCGGGGATGACAAGCTGAAGCTGCTCGCTGTGGTCGACGCGCTGCTCGCGAAAGAGCTCAGCGACGAAGGACTCGACGAAATCATAATCTGCGGGGCGGACAGCGGCGGCGGGGACGTGAGCTTTACCGAGACGGCGGAGAATCTGACCGAATACATAACTGAAATCAAAAAAAGCGCGCCGGAGCTCGATATAACGATAGCTCTGTCGCCGGACGTATATAAAAACGCGCTGAACGCGCCGTATGTCGAGCAGCTTTTTTCAACGGCCGGAGCGCTCGCGATTGACCTCAGCGCTCTTATCTCCGGCAGCTCCGACCCGTACGGCGATACGGACGCGCTGTGCGCGTCTCTGTCAGGCTCGTTTAAGTTATACAACCTGCGCGCGCTGCTCGATGGCAAAAGCGCAGAAATAAAAAAAGCGCAGCTTGACGCGCTTGCGCTGCACGGCATAACGAACTGGCAGTTCGTCACCGCGCCTGAAAACGAAAATTGATTTTTAGGGTGGGTTTATGGCATCATACTCGCAGATTATCGCGTCTGTCGACGGCAAGGTCATCATCATAAGCGAGACCGCCGGAGACGATGTCCGCCGCGCGACATCGATCGGCGGCGATATTGCCGCTCTTATCGCCGAAGAATCGCACGATGCATACAGGGCGTTCCTCAACTCATCGGACGATTCCGCCGTGTTCAAGTCCGCTCTGCTGTCATACGACAGGCTGACTATAACCCGCATCAACCCCGGTCCCGCCGCATATCTGCGGATCCATTTCGAGCGCGAGGCAAAAAAGACAAGGTGCGATTACTCCGCCGCCGAAACGGCAAAAATAAAGCAGCGCTTCTACGAGATTCTATACCATTACGACAGCTATATGAAAGCGTATTCGGCGCACGAATTCGGCGCTGTTATGAAGCTGGGGAAATACGCGCGTCCGCCGCGCAGCTTCAAGAGCCGCGAGCGATCGTTCACAACGCCGTCCGAGAACGCGCTCGAGTGGCTGCGGCGCGAGTTCGACCGCCTTTATACATACACCCTCGTCTCCGACAGCATCGACGTCGACGTAAATGAAGGCTGCGATTTAAGCGAAGCGCTGGAATCGGTGACGACGAAGCTGTCCGGCATCGCCTCGCCATGCATAATCAAGGCGGAGTGCGAGCCCGGGCTTATCATCAGGCCGGACTATCTGACCGCTGTCGTGCTTGTGTCGGCAGCGGCCGCGGTGCTGTACGATCTCAGCAAAGACGGAGCGGTTGACGCCCGCGCTTATAAAAACGGCAGCGAGACCGTCCTGTCGATGACGACGACAAGGGGCAAACGCGCCGCAGGCGTGATATTATCGAGCGACGACATCGACAATATCGCAGACGTCTGTCCGCGCGCCGCTGACGCGCTCGCGTTGTGCAGGCGCATTATGAAGCGCGCGGAAGGCGGCGTCTGCATTTCTGTCGACCACGAAAAAAACACGATAACTATGAAGCTGGCGTTTGACAAATGCGAAGAGTTCGGAAACGAATTCAAGAGCCGCAGAGAATTTGAAGACAACATCAATACGGAGCGCGTCGTGACGCTGTTTTTCCCGCGCTCGGACGACGAATGAACGGATCAAATCTTTTTACCGTTTTAAAAGAAGACCAGCAGTGCGGCAAGCATAAGGACAAGGTCAAAGTTTTCGCCGTTGTTTTCATTCATCAGCAGTATAATTAAACCGATCAGCAACAGGTCTTCCGTCGTTAACGGCTTGTTCAGAATATTAATCCTGTTCTCGGCCGGCACCGGAAGGTTTTCGGATTTCGCATCGTGCTTTTCGTCGTGATGATGCGTCTCGTCGCGCTGACGCATATCATCACGCTGATTCATTTCCTCGCGCTGACGCATACCGCCTTCCTTAAACGCCTCTCTGTCCTTATACGCCTCGTCCGGCCGGCGGGTCTCGCTCATTTCGTCCCTTCTGTCCGCGCGTTCGGTGACGTCTTCGTACTCCGTGCTTTTGATCGGCTCCGGCGACGCAATGAAAAGACTTCCCCCGTACTGCGGCGGAACGTGTATGACGCAGTCACCTTCTCTGCGCCCGGATGTGCTGCGAGAGTAGATCATTTCTCATCACCCTTTCCCAAGCCGCCTAAGAAGCCGAATCCGTCAAAGGCTTCCGCGAGCTCAGCAAGATCTGCGAGTAAATCGACCGCTTCCCTTCTCGATTCACTGAGGTACGGTTTTAGCGCCTTGAGCAGATGTTCGTGCCTGCCAAAGCCGTGTCCACCTCCTTTTTTACCGCCGCTTTGATGTTCGCGAAGGCGCCCTAAAAGCGGCCCCGCGCTTTTCATTAGTTTGGGAAGACTGGCAAGCAGCTCCGGCGGTATCGACGGGATGCCGGCCTGCTTTGAGGACGCTTCCGCAGAATCCGGTTTTCCTGCGTAGTCTTCCTTCACGGAATTATCGTCATGTCTGTCGCCCTCGCTTTTGTCGTCATCCTTATGTTGAGAAGCAACGCTGCGGATCGACTCCATCAGCTCCGGGTTATTCATGATCGCGCTGAGCGCGTCGGTGATATCGGGAGTCATTTTGTGTCGCCGCCCTTCTTATATATGTCGAGTATTTCAGACGCACGATCAATGTCGCCCTGCGTCAGGTTTGATATTACGGCGCGAAGCTTCGACATGTCTTCGGGCCTTTTCTCGGCCGGAAGATCAATGCCCGCGCCCGAGCTTATAAGCTTGAACATCTTCCAAAGCTTATCGTCGTCGAGGGATTGAAGCATATCGAGCGTTTTTTTGTCGATTTTCATACATGATACCGTCCAGTTTTTATTTTAATTCCTTTGTCAGGTTATGCGATTTCGCTCCGCTTTGACAAAAATCATTGATTGCGGTTAATATAAATATGAAGCTTATCGTTTTTTCCGATTCACACAATTCCGTTCACAACATGCGCACCGCGCTCTCGCTTCATCGCGACGCAGACGTCGTTATACATCTGGGCGACGGCAACGAGGACCTCGAGAGCTTGAGAGACGAGTTCCCGCTTGCGCAGTTCAGATACGTCGCCGGCAACTTCGAGGAGTTCGCGTCGTCCTTTGCTGCGCGCAATCGGCTCGAATACGAAGTTGTGTTCGACTTCGACGGCAAGCGCGTGCTCGCCGTTCACGGGCACCGATGCGCGGTCAAGTACGGGACGGAGACGCTCGCAGCACGCGCAAAGGCGCTCGGCGCCGACATCGCTCTGTACGGACACACGCATGAAGCGGCCGAAGAATGCATAGACGGCTCTGACGGCAGGATCATACGGCTTTTCAATCCCGGCACCGTATCCGGCCGCGGCGGCGACGCGACGTACGGCGTGATCGAAACGGCCGGCGGCGTCATTATTACCGGCTGGGGCAGGTTCGAGAGATAAAAGAAAACGCAGCGCTCGAGACAGAGTGCTGCGTTTATTATATTGTCTTTATAGGTTTATGTAGCTGCTCCAGGCGTATCTGCCGTCCTTGTCGCGTATTTCGACGCGGACGAAGGTGTCGGATTTTTCGGCCTTATATTCGGCGTGCGTGATGCCGCCGTTTTCGTCGTATACGGCGCGGCGGCCCGACCATACGCTGTCGCTGAAGAACGCTACCGAAACGCACGGAGTGCAGTCGACGGCGATATCGCGTCCGGACTGCGTCACCGTCATAAGCGGGCCTTGAGTCGCGTAGAAGTCGCGGGCCGCGACAGCCGCGAAGATCTCATCGGGGTCGGGTTTGTCGGCGCGCACCATGATATACGACCGGCACTGTTCGCCGCGGTAAAAGTGCGTGTCGTCGGTTGCGACAAGCGGCAGAAACACGCCGCACAGCGCCAGAAGGTCGCAGAAGCTGCCGGAATACGGGCGGCAGTTGCACGGCAGGTCGGACACCGAGTTGAATATCTCGACCGCGCCCAGATTCTTAAGCTGTGCTGCCGACGCCGGGTCGTTAAGCGACCACGCGGGGTGCGCCAAGATCGGAAATCCGCCTGCATCGCGGATGGCGTCGATTATATCCTGAGCCGGCGTCCCGCGCTTCAGCTGCGGGTCTTTTTTAAGTCCGGCGCCGACGATGTGGTATATACCAGCACGCGGGTCGCCCCCGATATCATATTCGCAGCCCGACAGTTCGAGTATGCCGCCGCCGTCGCGCGTTTCGCTCACCGTCCAGTGGTCGGTGAGCGCGATGAAGTCATAACCGTTTTCACGGTACAGTGCGACCGTGTCCTCCGGCGACCGCCGGCCGTCCGAGCGCGTCGTATGTGTGTGAAGGTTGCCTTTGAGCCATGTACGGCCGTTTTTGTCTATATACATTTTATTTCGCGAAGGAAGCCGCAACCTCTCTCAGCTTCTCGGGTATGCTGATGTGCTGCGGGCACTTCTTCGCGCACTGGCGGCACTCTATGCATTCGCTGACCGCGGCGCCGCCGTGACGGTCGCCCTCGCGGCCGACGCGCGAGTACATTCCTTTTGCGTGGTCGACGAGTCCGTACACGTTTTTATATGTGTGGCAATTGAAAACATACGGGATGTTGATGCCCTTCGGGCACGGCATGCAGTAGTTGCAGCCCGTGCAGTAAAGGTCGGAGAACTTCTTGATCTCCTCCATCATTACGCCGGCCTTCTCGAAGTCCTCGGCGCTCATCGGCTCCTTCTCGTCGCCGATCTTGGCGTTCTGCTCGACCATCTCAATCGTCTGCATGCCGGACAGCGCGCAGGTGACGTTCTTGTTGCCGAGCACGAAGCGAAGGGCGAGCTCCGGCGTCGAATCGCTCTCCTTGCCGAGCAGCTTCTTATACAGCTCGCTGGGCGCGGCAAGGCGTCCGCCCGCGACGGGACCCATGACGACGATGCCGTAGCCGTGGTCGTGCGCCCATGCCATCGATTCCTCGTGCGAGCGGTCGAGCAGGTTGTACTGGCAGGTGACGGAGGTGAATATCTCGCCGCGCTCGAGAATGTATATCATGTTCTTCGGGTCGTCGTGGAACGAGAAGCAGATATGGCGTATCATGCCCTGGTCGATCGCCTTCTGCGCCGCCTTCATGAGACCGAGCGGCTCGATGACATTATCGTATGTGCCTTTATTGATGCCGTGGAAGTGATATATGTCTATATAGGGCGTGTCGATGCGCTTGAGCGAGTTTTCGAGGTTGTTCCAGAAAACGCGGTCGGAGTCGGCCTTGTCGCCGAGCGGGCACTTCGTCGAGAGCACGACTTTGTCGCGGAACGGCTTTATCGCGCGACCGACCGTATACTGGCTGTTTTCGTGGCAGTAGCCGACGGCTGTATCGAAATAGTTGATGCCGAGCTCATAAGCGCGGCGTAGCATCGGTATCGCCTTCTCCTCGTCGATGCTCCACTTTCCTTTTTCCTCGATTTCGGGCAGACGCATGCAGCCGAAGCCGATCTGCGATATCATCGGTCCTTTTGCTCCCAGTTTGCGGTATTCCATATTCTGTCTCCTTATTATTTATATCAAGCATAATTCTAACAGATTGATTTTAATTTTGCAATACGGTTTGAATATTTTTAATTATTGCGACAACATGCGGGAGTAAATTACCGCGATAGCATTACAGTATTTTGATATGTTTTCAATGTCTCTTGATTTTGCCAATAGTTTCAATTATAATATGCCGTGGAGACACCTTATAACACGATAATTTTACATCGGAGGACTACATAAAAATGGCAGAAAAAGTCAGAATCGGTATCATCGGCTGCGGCGGCATTGCGAACGGCAAGCACATGCCCGCTCTCCGTCAGGTTCCGCAGGCGGAAATGGTCGCTTTCTGCGACATCATACCCGAACGCGCGGAAAGAGCCGCCAAGGAATACGGCACTCCCGACGCGAAGGTCTACACCGATTACAAAAAGCTGCTCGCCGACAAGACGATCGACGTCGTTCACGTGCTGACGCCGAACCGCCATCACAGCTATATTACAGTCGACGCCCTCGAAGCCGGCAAGCACGTCATGTGCGAGAAGCCGATGGCCATCAACTCCGCCGAGGCGAAGAAGATGGTCGACGCCGCGAAGCGCACCGGCAAGAAGCTGACTATCGGTTATCAGAACCGTCAGCGCGCCGACTCGCTCTACATGAAGGCTGAAGCCATAAACGGCACCTTCGGCGACATCTACTACGCCAAGGCGACTGCGATCCGCCGCCGCGCCGTTCCGACGTGGGGCGTGTTCCTGAACGAGTACGAACAGGGCGGCGGCCCCCTCATCGACATCGGTACGCACGCGCTCGACCTCACGCTTTGGATCATGGACAACTACAAGCCGAAGTACTGCCTCGGCACGACTTATCACAAGCTTAACAAAGAAACACCCGAAAATCAGGGCAACGGCTGGGGCCCGTGGGATCCCGACAAGTTCACGGTCGAGGACAGCGCGTTCGGCATGGTGGTCATGGAGAACGGCGCGACGATCTACCTCGAATCCGCCTGGGCGCTCAACTCGCTTGACGTCCGCGAAGCGGTCACGACCGTCTGCGGCACGAAAGCCGGCGGCGATATGGACGACGGCGTTCGCATCAACGGCATCCGCAACGGCCGCCAGTATATCCTGAAGCCGAACCTTAACGCCGGCGGCGCGGCATTCTTCGAAGGCGACGCCAACGAGGAGCCGCACATCCGCGAGGCGAAGCTCTGGATCGACGCCGTGATCAACAACAAGCCCACATTCGTTCTGCCCGAGCAGGCATTCTGCGTCACGCAGATACTCGAGGGCATCTACGAGAGCGCGAAGACCGGAACGGTCTACAACTTCTGATGACCATTACGTCAGCCGCATCCGTCGGCATAATCGGCGGCTCCGACGGGCCGACGTCGATATTTGTCACCGGTTATGCCGATCTATGGCTTGCCGCCGCCGTCCTCCTGCTTATCGCGGGAGCGGTCGGCGCGGCGATTCATATTGCGAAAAGCAGGAAAAAGTAATATGCTGATATTATTGCTGCTCATATTCGGTATAGTGCTCATAGCGCTCGGCTTGATATCCGGGCTTCTGGCGCTGATCGGCATCGCTTTCGCGATAATATGGAAGCTCTGCATGTTCGTTCTGCCCATCCTCGGCGTAGTGCTGATCGTGATTGCTTTCTTTAAAAAGAACAGCGACTAAATAATCCAACACAGGAGAAGCGGTTATGAAATTATCGGTTCTTGCGGTTTTATACGGCAATCTCCCGTTCAAAGAAGCTCTCGCAAAGCTGAAGGAAATGGGAGCCGAAGCTGTCGAGATCGGCGCAGGCGGCTATCCCGGCAAGGCTCACTGCAACCCAGCCGAACTGCTCGCCGATCCGGCCAAGTACGACGAATTCAAGAAGACGATAGACGAGTCGGGACTTGAGGTTTGCGCGCTTGCCAGCCATCACAACGGCGTCCATCCGGACAGTGAGACGGCGAAAAAGTTTGACGACGACTTCCGCAACGCGGTGCTTCTCGCCGAAAAGCTCGGAGTCGACACCATCATCACGTTCTCCGGCTGCCCCGGCACCGATCCCGACGCAAAATATCCGAGCTGGGTCACCTGCCCATGGCCGGACGACTTCCTTGCCGTCCTCGATTATCAGTGGAAGGTGCTCGTCGACTACTGGGTGGAGACGGCGCGCTTCGCGAAGTCTCACGGCGTCACCAAAATCGCGCTTGAGATGCACCCCGGCTTCTGCGTCTACAACCCTGAGACATGCATGAAGCTCCGCCGCCTCGTCGGCGAAGCCGATCCGTCGCTCGCGACAGTCATCGGCGCGAACCTCGACCCGTCGCACCTTGTGTGGCAGGGCATCGACGTCGTCGCCGCAATCCGTTACCTCGGCGACGCGATATACCACTTCCACGCGAAGGACACCAAGATCGACGAGCTCAACACCGGCGTCAACGGCGTGCTTGACACAAAGCACTACGGCGACGAAATCCACCGTGCGTGGGTGTTCCGTTCCGTCGGCTTCGGCCACGGCGAACAGTTCTGGCGCGACGTCGTCTCCAATCTGCGCCTTGTCGGATACGATAAGGTTCTCTCCATCGAGCATGAGGACAGCCTCATGACGCCGGACGAAGGTCTTTCCAAGGCTATTGCGCTGCTCAAGAACGTAATGATCCGCGAACCCAAGCCGGGTGGAATGTTCTGGGCGTAACACAATATAATATAAATAAAAAGCGGAAAAACATCGACAAATGTTTTATCCGCTTTTTGTGTATTTTTTATAAAAACATTTAGTGTGTAATCGATTAATTTAATGTTGACACGCAAAATTGTTTTTGATATAATGTTCCCGTGAACATTTTAAACGTTTGATAACACCTTGGCCAAAAATAGCGAAATCGGTATCAGCTCTTCTGTTTTATTATTATTACGTCAATTTTGCGCTATCAAAGCGCTTTATTGAAAAATATAAAAAGGAGAACATACTGGCAATGAAGAAAGCAATTCTTACCGCTATCTCTACCATGCTGACCGTCATCCTGTTCGCGGTATGCGTCAGCGCAGCCACCCCTGTTATCTACCTCCCCTTCGACAACAGCACTTCGGAAATTGTCGGCGGAACTGCTGAGGCAGATTCCGATGTCACGCTCGCCGACGGCATTGCCGGCAAATGCGC
>DBRA01000065.1:24846-38179 GCA_002305445.1 Clostridiales bacterium UBA1380
ACCAATGTTCACTTCAACGTCCTTGCCAACGGCACCATAGAAATCGGCGTCAGCGCCTGCGCATGGGCCGGCGGACGTGTTTCGGCCGCTACCGTCGACGACGGCGATTGGCATCACATCGCCATCACCTTCGATACCGAAGCGGGCGAAATGAACTTCTACATAGACGGCGAGCTTGACAACGAGTGCTTCCCGACCGCCGACGCGGGTCTGAACTTCTCCTCTTTCGAAGTCGGCTCCTGGAACGCCGGCCGCTACTTCATTGGCTCCATCGATGAGCTCGCAATTTTCGACACCATACTCTCCGCCGACGAGATTAAGGCTCTCGCGACTCCCGGAACCCCCGCTTCCGGCACAGCCGCCGCTCCCGCAGAGGCTGAAACCGAAGCCGAGACAGTGACCGTCCAGACCGAGGCCGCAGTCGAAGAGCCCGTCGAAACCGCTCCCGTGACCACCGCTCCGAAGACGTTCGACGCGGTCATCATCACCGTCGTCGCCGCCGTCATGGCTTCCGGCGTTGCTCTGATATCCAAAAAGAGATAAACATACTTAAAAAACATAAAAAAAAGGGGCTACGCCCCTTTTTTATGTTTACGGGCTTATATGATATATCTGCCTGTCTCAAACATATTCCGCTGCGTGCGGCAGGATTGCTGCATATATAAAAAGGGCGGTGCATGCACCGTCCTTTTTTGTCTTGTTATAATTAGTAATTTTTTACGCTTTTTTTGAGCGAATTCATCATTTATCTCATCTTTCAACAGGGCGCATGGGCTTTTTTAGCATTCTGACATTATCATATTTCGTTAACTTTTATATAATTATAATATTTGTACAAAATGCCCTTTGATTATTAACGTTTTTTATGATATAATAATTACATAATTAAGAGCATCCGCCGCTTATTAATTTTTCGAGGTAATGATGAGCGATACGGTGACAGCCGTACAGGAAAGCAGAACCACGGGAAGCGAAATACCGGCCTGACATGATTCGATGCGGCGCCGGCGGGTAAAACTGTCGATTCCCGGTGAGACAAGACGGAAAGAAATCGCGGCTAAGTATTACGGCGGCAGAGTGCTATGGAAAAAGGAGAATAAGCGATGACCGAAACACAGGTTAGGCACATCACTTACGGGTGCGGAGTCATAACAGCTAGAGACGGAAACTACATATGCGTCCGTTTTGACGACAAGGATGTCGGAGATAAGGTTTTCATCTATCCCGATGCGTTCGAAAAGTTTCTGTCTTGCGATGACGAAGCATTTAACGCGCAGCTTCAGATAGCGTTTGAGGAAGAACGGAAAAAAGCCGAGGAACGGGCGGCGCAGATGAAAAAGGAGCACGAAGCTCAGGTCGCCGAAGCCGAAAAAGCCCGCGCGGCAGCGGCAATGCATGCGAAAAAGACAAGAAAGAAATAAAAATTCAGATGGCCCGTAAAAAGGTCATCTGTTTTTTTACTTGGATGTTATTCGAGATCATTCGGCGATGACGCGCCACGCTTCGACAAGCCGGTCAAACGACCAGGCAGCGTTGGCGGGGCTCGTCGACGGCAGACAGACGGCAGATATACCGGCGGTATCGTGTATCAGTTTCTCATAAAGCATATAAGCCGTGCGGCCGTTTGCGTATATGCGTGTGATCTGTGACGCGCGCAGCAGCGCGGCGATATCGTTCGGCGTCGCACGCTTGATCGTATTATCGGAGGAGCCGGTTACTTCGCACGAAGCGGCGACATCCCACAGCGCGACGCCGTGCGACAGCAGCAGTGCTTTTTTCTCCGGTATAGACGACGGCACTGGCGAATCGAAGACGGCGGCGGCGACGCGCCAGAACCGGTTCTGCGGATGCCCGTAGTAGAAGCCGTTTTCGCGCGATTTCACCGACGGAAAGCTGCCGAGCACAAGGACGCGCGATTTTTCGTCGTATATCGGTTTAAACGGGTGTATCGGCATTTCATCGTCTCCCTGCTGCCGCGCAAAGCGGATTGCCGCTATCGCATATATTTGTTGTGCGCCCGATGCTTCGCAAGACGGGCGCGGATTATCACACGCGACATGTTTTCACTGTCGGTGATTTATCAAGAATTATATCATCATCTACGGTAATGTGCAAGTATGGCACGATTTTATCTATTATTTCGCTTTTTGTTGACATCGTTTAAAACCGGTGTTATACTTTTGGCATGGTCCTATATATTCGGGAGGATTATATTATGAAAACGGAACTCTGCAATTATGATATCTACCCCAAGGTGTTCCCTGCCGGCAAGCAGGTCGAAGTAACGATAAAACCGCTCGGCTCTCATGCAGCGTTCCCCGCGAAGGAACTGACGCTCCGCGTCTGCCCTCTCGGCGAGGGCAGCCCCGGAACATACCCTTCCCGCCCCAACAACACGTCGTACACCGTAACACCGTCCGGCGACGGATGCATCCGCTTCGCGCATACATACCCGAACGAGCAGGAGTATTATATAAGGGTGTACGACGAAAACCGCCGCATCGTACAGCTGGCGGTATATGCGCTCGAGGGCGAGCTCGTCGGCCGCTATCCGTGGCGCGGCGATCTGCACATGCACACCTGCCGTTCCGACGGCCGCGAGCAGCCCGCCGTCGTCTGCGCAAACTACAGAAAAAACGGCTACGACTTCTTCGCGATCACCGACCACGGCCGCTACTACCCGTCGCTTGAGGCGATATCAGACTACAAGGATGTGCCGATCGAGTTCAACATCGTCCCGGGCGAGGAGATCCATCTGCCGGGCAACGACATACATATCGTCGGTTTCGGTGCGAACTGGTCGATAAACGGCCTGCTCGAAGGCACGGCTCAGACGAACGAAAGTAAAAAACGCGCAATCGTAGATAATCCTCCGCCGGTCATATCGGTCGACGAATACAAGCGTCAGGTGAACGAGCTTGCAGAGACGCTCGATATACCGGACGGGATCGAAAAATTCACATACGCCGCGTGCGTATGGATATTCAACCGCATCCGCGAAGCGGGTGGGCTCGGAATTTTCGCGCACCCGTACTGGATCTCCGACGTCTTCCAGGTGCCCGAGAGCCTCACCGACTATTTAATGGAGAAAGCGCCGTTCGATGCGTTCGAGGTGCTCGGCGGCGAAAACTACTACGAGCAGAACGGTTTCCAGACGATAAAATACTACGACGACCGCGCGAAAGGCCGCGATTACCCGATAGTCGGCAGCACAGACAGCCACGGCAGCGTCAACAATCCGAACGCCCTCATCTGCTCGACCATCGTTTTCGCACCCGAAAACGAGCGCGAGAGCCTGATCGGCGCGATCAAGGATAAGCTGTCAGTCGCGGTCGACACGATATCGAAGGAGTACAGGCTTGTCGGCGACTTCAGGCTTGTCAAGTACGCGCAGTTCCTGCTCGACAATTTCTACCCGCTCCACGACGAGCTGTGCTTTGAGGAAGGCCGCCTCATGAAGGCGTATGTCACGGGCGATTCTGACGCCGCCGACACGCTGCGTTTCATATCGGGGCGCATGAACAGGCTGTTCAATAAATATTTCATAAAATAATCGGAGATAAGCCATGAGCGACTTCAACACATTCATTAAAGAAGCTGCTTCCGTCAAGCCGTCGCCGCGCCAGGCGGCATGGTTCGACCTCGGTTTTTACGCGTTCGTACACTTCACCGTCAATACATATACCGACCTCGAATGGGGTCTCGGAAACGAGGACGAAAAGATTTTCAACCCCGTCGACCTAGACTGCGACGAATGGGTCAGCGCGATCAAATCCGCGGGCATGGGCGGACTTNNCACAGCGTGAAAAACAGCCCGTGGAAGGACGGCAAGGGCGACGTCGTGCGCGAAGCCGCCGAAGCGTGCCGCCGCGGCGGCATCAAGTTCGGAGTGTACCTTTCCCCGTGGGACCGCAACTCGAAGTACTACGGAACGCCGGAGTACAACGATTATTACTGCAACCAGCTCACGGAGCTTTTGACGAACTACGGCGAGCTCTTCATGGTCTGGTTCGACGGCGCGTGCGGCGAAGGACCGAACGGCAAAAAGCAGGTTTACGACTACGAGCGATACATCTCGCTCATACGCAAGTATCAGCCGAACGCCTGCATATTCAACGACCACGGTCCGGACGTCCGCTGGTGCGGCAACGAGTCCGGCGAGGCGAGGCGCGCGGAATGGGCGGTCGTGCCGTCCGAGCTGTGCTTCCGCTCCGAGGTGCAGACGGGCGAGGGGCCGTTTGCCGGCAGCCTCGAAGGCATATACAACTCCGACCCCGACATCGGCGAGCTGCCGCAATCTCTCTGTTCCCGCGGCCTTGTGTTTACCGGCTCCGAAATCGATATGTCCATTCGTCCGGGCTGGTTTTACCACGCTAACGAGGAGCCGCACTCGCTTGAGCGGTTGTTCAACACATATCTGCGCTCGGTCGGCGCGAACGCAAGCTTCAACTTAAACGTGCCGCCGATGCCGTCGGGCCGCTTCGACCCGCGCGACATCGCGCGTCTGCGCGAGCTGGGAGACGCGCTGAGAAGCGCGTTCGGCCCCGACAAAGCCGTCGGCTTCGATGCATCGCGCACGGAGCTGGGCGAAGTTCAGTGCGAATACACGCTGAAACTCGGCAAAGCCGAAAAACTCGCATATGTCGAACTGCGCGAGGATTTATCGGTCGGCCAGCGCGTCGAAGCCTTCGTCATCCGCAACCGCGGTGGCGGCACAATCTATCGCGGATTCACGATCGGCAACCGTAAGATATGCAGGATCAACGCGGAAACCGACGAAATCCGCGTCAGAGTCACGGCGGCGCGCGGCAAACCGGCGTTCAGAGAGATAAAGGTTTATAAGGCATAATTAAATACCGTCCGGTGATTAAGCCGGACGGAATTTTTTATATCGTCGTTATCGCCTCGAGCCCGCATGACGAGCGGACCTTCAGCGTAACGCGCTCGTCGCCGAAAACACGTATGACCGCGAATGCGTAGCCTTCGTGGGCGGGCACAACCGAACCCTTGTAATCGAACTGCGACGGCAGCCAGCCGTTGTCGACGCCGAGCAGCTCGCCGCCGCCCGATACGTCGACGTATATATCCGTGTCGCAGCGGGAGCAGACCGCGCCCTCCGCGTCGCGAATGTATACGTCCGCAAAGACGACGCGTTCGCCGCTCTTCGCGTAATCGGTCACATCCACCGTCATCGCGGCGGGATCGCCCGGCGTGCGCACCTTGCGCGTGACCACGCACTCGCCGCCGATATAGCCTTTAAGCGTGATTTCGCCGGGGCTTGAGTGGAACGCCATGTCGATGCGGTCGGCTCCGTTCACCTTTCGCCGTCCGAGGTACCAGTTGTTTAAGTACAGCTCGATTTCGTCGCAGTTCGTATATATACGCGAGCGCACAAGCGCGTTTCCCATCGGCGGCAGCGCGTAATGCTCCGTGTACGACGGCCAGCCCCACTGTCTGATCGAGTAATACCCCGCGTCTGTCGGGTCGAGGAACTCGATGTGTGCGACAGGGTGCGACTTGTCGTGCCAGCGCGCGCGGAAATACCACGAGTACGACTTCGGCCTTCCGCATGTGTCGACAATGCCGGAGCCCCAGCCGCGGCACGGGAAGTCCGGCGCTTCGCCGAGATAGTCGACGCCGGGCCAGATGAACGAGCCCATCGCGCCCGGATGTTTCTCCGCGTCGAGCCACGGGTTGTCCTCGGTGAACGCGGAACACGCAGCACCGTCGACGCCGCGGTAATACGGGAACATCTCTGACGCTATCAGAAGCAGATCGGGGTCGTCGCGGAACAGCGCGTCATACCACTGTTCATGGTAGTTCGCCGATATGAAGTCGACGTACTTTTTGTATATCGCGAACCAGTGGTTGCGCGTTTCATCCGGATCGTTGCAGTAAAAGGCGGGGTTGAGCGCAAACGTCACGGGACGTGTCGGGTCGAGCGAGCGCACGAGAGACGTGAGCTTCGATAGGAATGACTCTATCTCCGGAGATCTCTGCTGATCGACCTCGTTGCCGACGCTCCACGCGAAGACGCACGGATGGTTGCGGTCGCGGTACACCATCGCCGATACGTCGTCGACGTAGTGCTCGTCAAAGCAGCCGGCGTAGTTACAGCTCGTCCATTTGTCGAATGCTTCGTCTATGCATAAGAAACCGAGCCTGTCGCAGAGAGAGAGCAGCTCGCGCGCGGGCGGGTTGTGCGAGCAGCGGATGCTGTTGACGCCGATTTCGCGCAACGCGCGCAGTCTGCGCTCCCATATCTCCGCCGTCGCGGCCGCGCCGACGCAGCCGCCGTCGTGATGCAGGTTCACGCCTTTGAGCTTCTCGGTTCTGCCGTTGATGACAAAACCGCGGCGTGGGACGAGCTCTATACGCCTGAAGCCGACAGGAATTTCGATACTGTCGGCGGTTTCATCACCGCGCGTCAGGGTCAGGCGAAGCGTATAGAGCGCGGGCGAATCTATATCCCAGAGTTCGGGTGAGTTTACGTTGAATTCGACATGAGTCTCGCTTTCAGCCGAGGCTTTGCCCTCCGCGGCGACATCACCCGCCGGCGATACAAGCGAGCAGACAAGCTCGCAGCCGTCCGGAGAGCGAAGCGGCACATCAACCGTGACCGCGGCGGAATCGAGCGTTTCGGCGACGTCGGCGCGTACAAACACGCGCTCGTCAAGGATGCAGGATGCTCCGCGCGTAACAAGCTCGACGCCGCGGTATATGCCCGCGCCGCCGTACCAGCGGTCGAGCACGCCGTCGGTATTGTCGACCTTTACGACGACCGTGTTTTCGCCGTCTTTGAGGTACGGCGTCATATCGACCGCGAACGGCGTATACGCGTACACATGAGTCGCAGCTTTTTCGCCGTTTATGTACACCGTGCAGTTGCGGTGCACGCCGTCGAAGCGAAGCTCCGCTGTTTCGCCGTTGCCGCGGCACACCGCGATGTTTTTCCTGTACCAGCCGATGCCGTCCCTGTCGGTGTAGCCCTCGCTGCCGGTGCCGCGCGGCTTCGGCGGCGCTTCGATCGCCCAGTCGTGCGGCAGCGTGACAGCGCGCATCGTGCCGATATCGGGTGCGGTCTCGCCGCCCTTTCTGAAATACCACCCGTGATTAAACTCAAGCGTTCTTCTCATATGCAGCTCCATTCTTTATTAACACCGCCGCTGTTGCGCGGCGTTATATTTCAATAACGGCACAGCGGATCGTCTTGCGGCGATTTGTATATGTTACGCATACGGTTTCGCCGCCAAGAGCGATAACAGCCGGATATGAAAGCTCCCGCGAGCCGTCTCCGCCCGGTGCAAGGCGGTCTATTTCGTATACTTTGCCGAAGACAGGCGCGCTTCTGCCGGCGTCGCGCCCTATTGCGAGCGACAGCGGGTCGCGCGCCGCCCAGTTGCCGGCGACGGGATTGTATGCAAGCGCGAGCCGTCCGTCATGAAGCTGCACCAGGTCGATGCCGCTGTTGTTGTTCGGCATTTCTGTCCGCTCCGCCGGCGACCATGTTTTTCCGCGGTCAAGCGAATATGAGTGCATTATCGCGCCGATCCTGCTGCGCATCAGCATGTGAAGCACGCCGTCCGCCTGCCACAGCGTCGGCTGTATCACATCCTCGCTGCCGGGCACGTATTCGCCGCGCGCAAACGTCGCTCCGCCGTCATACGACACATCGCAAAAGCAGCGCCAGCGCCCGTCCGTTTCGGTGGAGCACGGCGCGGCGATTCCGCCGTCGTCGAGTTCGATGCATTTGTTTTTGACGGGTCCGCGCCCGCCTGCATCGCCGGGGACAAGCTCGTGCGCCTCTCCGAACGACCGTCCGCCGTCGTATGATACGGCGCGCCTTGCGCTCCATGTGCCGATCTTGCGCCCGACTTTATAGAAAAGCGTCAACGTACCGCCATTATACAGCAGCACCGGATTCCAGCACGGCAGTCCGCCGCCGTCGGCGACCTTGCGCGGTTCGCTCCAGACGCCGTTTTCCGTACGCGAAAGCCATATCGCAACGTCGTCGTTCCCCTCGCCCGTACCGGCGAACCACGCGCAGACGAGTTCTCCGCCGACCGCCGCGACGGTGGACGCATGGCACGACGCGAAATATGCGTCCGGCTGAAAAATGTCGGTCATTGAGAGTATTTTCATAGGTTTTCACAACTTCCATGTTTATCCGAACTTATAATACCACAACACATTGCATATTTCAACGGCGGTTTGCGTTCGATATTTCTAAAAGTCATTATAAAAAAACTATTGACAACACCGCTCTTCTGTCGTATAATATCATAGTCGGCGAGACAACAAGGGCCATTAGCTCAGTTGGTTAGAGCTACCGGCTCATAACCGGTTGGTCCGGGGTTCGAGTCCCTGATGGCCCAATTCCGCCGGCTTTTTTATGGGGGTATAGCTCAGCTGGGAGAGCGCCTGCCTTGCAAGCAGGAGGTCAGCGGTTCGATCCCGCTTATCTCCACTTTAGCCAGAACATACGAACCGGCTATTATATGGTTCGGCAGCGTGTTTTGCATAACGATAAGAATACCGGAGGCCCGTTAAGGCTTCCGGTATTTTTTTATCTGTGAGTGTCGTACTTTTTCTTCAGCTCATCGTACGTTGCCTCGATGTCGATGCCGATGTCCATCAGCTTCCGTGTAGCTGCGAAGTATTCGATCCCGGCGTTAAAATTGAATCATGCGACGAGATACTATATACCAGATTGTTCTATCCAGCCTACTGCGGACGGGTTCCTCTTTATTCTCCAGAGTTCATATTACGGCCGGCACCGGTTTGCTACACAAAATTGCTCATCGCAATTCTGGTTGGGATAATAAAAAGAAGTCGTCCCTTTACGTACTATAAGCCATAATAGCTTTGATTAAAACGAGAAATAAATTTATATTAGATAAGCAAATCGGCATCCAGAAAGGAATGCTGTATCTTTCATTTTAGAATGAGCCTGTGAAAAGTCATCAACATATGCTAAACCGATGTAATAAAATATATAACATAACACTTGAGGAAAACGAAAATGCAAAGACTTTGTATAACACAGTCATGACGGACGGAAAATAGAAAAACATATCAAAACATCCGAATAATACGACATATAGTCGGCTAAAACATCTTAAACGCATTACACGACCATCTTGACTAAACTGTTTTACAATTTCTCGAACATTGTTTGCCATCTCCTTCCAGAATGGTGTGTCGCAACTTCATTCTTACAGAGATTGTAACCGTGTCTTTTTTTATTTAGTATTGCGTAACTTATTATCATTTATCGTTTTATAATGGCCTGAAGTTGTCATGTTCCATCAATTTTCATCGACTGTATTCGCGAACCAGTCTCAATAAAAATTTATATAAATTTCATAGAAATTTTCATCGAATCCTGAAATTAAGCCATAAAAATTCGAATTAATATTAGATGAGTTATAGGATTATCAATATTAGCAAACAGTAAAAGGAGAAAGCAAAATGAAGAAGTTTGAAGTCAAATATTCAGTTGACGGGAGATATGGCTACTCTATAATTGTTACCGCCAAAGACTATAACCAAGCGAGAAGAATTGCTCTCGGAGAAATACAGGGTATGGCCGGTTATGTAGGAAAACGTATTCATATTATAAATGTCCTTCTCATACGCAACTAAAATGAAATGTTAGCGCTGTGTTTTATTCAGGTGAGTTTCTGATCATAGGCACGGCAAGAAAAATTTTCAGCAAGCCCTGAAATCATCGTGGTTTCCGTCGATAATATTAGCAGAAGAACACGGCAGAAAAAACATCTCCGCAAGCATTGTAAAGCTTCATCTATAAAAACCAGAACACTCAGAAAGGAGGATAATATGAGCTACATACCCAAAGCTCTGCGCGCCAAGTGCCACGCAATCATCCATGCAGCATCCGCAGCCGCCGGCGCCGCAGGCACCGGTTTAGCACAGCTCCCCTGCAGCGACAGCGTCGTCATCACCCCTATCCAGACAGCAATGATCATCAGCCTCGGTCACATCTTCGGTCTCACACTCTCTCTCAGCACTGCCGAGGCAGCCCTCGCAACAGCCACAACCTGCTTCGTAGGCAGAGGCATCTCCCAGCTCCTCATCGGGTGGATCCCCGGCATCGGCAACGTCATCAACGCAACCACCGCAGCATCGCTCACGGAAGGAATCGGATGGTTACTGGCGGAGCAATTCGCCAGGGAAGCTGCCGCCGAGTAACTTCCCTCATACCCCACATCCAACAAATCTCACGCTGACGTCAAGCCGCTGCGGGGGCAGTGGCTTGCGTCATAACAATTATAACGAAAGGAGGTGCGATTATGTCGATATATAAACCGGGACGCCCTTTTAAGTACGACCCAAACACCGGAAACGGTCACGAGCCGCCTAAAAAGCCCGGCGAATATCGTATCCGCTATAACTCCGGCGATATCGTCTACATAGGCGAAACCTGCAATCTCTATCGCCGAATGAAAGAGCACATGCACAAAAACAAGCTCCCTGTCGGCGGCGACTTTAAAAGTTCCATCGAATACAAGGTGGCGGATGGCCGTTCCACGTCCAGCACCCGCCGCGAACACGAACAACAAAAAATCAAGCAGCACAAGCCGTTATTAAACAGATCAAAAGGTGGAGAAGGCCGCCCTGCAGGGAGGTAACGCTCCTCCTTTTTTGCGCGAACCTGCCTGAACAAGAGAAAAAAACATCATGGTAAAGAGGCGGTTCGCGCGGTTTATTACCGTTAATTATTGAAAAAAGTCGCCGTTGCTATTGATTTTTTGTCTTGTTTGGTTTAGAATAGTGTACAGATCGTATTATATTGTTGGGAAGATAATACGCTGGATTGTACACTTTTGCTGATGCAATCCACACCCCTTACGGGGACAACAACAACATCGAAAGAGTTAAAGAACTTTGTCGATCAGGATGCAATCCACACCCCTTACGGGGACAACAACGATGAACTTCTGGCGCACGACGGGCGGCGGCTTGATGCAATCCACACCCCTTACGGGGACAACAACGTCCAAACGCTCGCCGGATATGTCCCTTTTGTGGATGCAATCCACACCCCTTACGGGGACAACAACCTCGAAGTCCGCGCTCGTCTGTATGCAGTCGAGATGCAATCCACACCCCTTACGGGGACAACAACAGTATCGGGAATGGCTGCTTTCGCAGCCTCCCGAAGATGCAATCCACACCCCTTACGGGGACAACAACTTAAACTCATTGAGCTTTTTCGCTCTTTCAAGCAAGATGCAATCCACACCCCTTACGGGGACAACAACCGTACATCATTCGTCTTTCCTTTCCGGCCAGACGATGCAATCCACACCCCTTACGGGGACAACAACACTAGAACCAGAGGTTTCGCATACTACTGATACGATGCAATCCACACCCCTTACGGGGACAACAACTCCCAGTCGCCGGTGAACACACCGTCGAGAAACGATGCAATCCACACCCCTTACGGGGACAACAACTTCGACTGCTACCGCAATGACGTAACCAAGAGAGATGCAATCCACACCCCTTACGGGGACAACAACCTCGCCGTCGTCCATGTCATAGTCATAATGCACTGATGCAATCCACACCCCTTACGGGGACAACAACTTGTCGCGGAGACATTGCGGACACACATAGTCCCCATGATGCAATCCACACCCCTTACGGGGACAACAACTAACCCGTGATAAGCGTCGTCGGCGTTGGCGTAGATGCAATCCACACCCCTTACGGGGACAACAACGCGATAGCCAATCCAATCGGCACAAACATGTACGATGCAATCCACACCCCTTACGGGGACAACAACCTACCGCAGCGCGAACATACGGGCTCAAATCAGAGATGCAATCCACACCCCTTACGGGGACAACAACATCCACATCAACAGAACCATCTGGCACCAACAGCGATGCAATCCACACCCCTTACGGGGACAACAACTTCCATGTAGCTGCGCTGTCTGTCAAAATTGTGCCGTCGATGCAATCCACACCCCTTACGGGGACAACAACAAACCATATCCTTGTCGCGCTACTTTTATACGGAGATGCAATCCACACCCCTTACGGGGACAACAACTCGTCGATGAGGACGTCAAGTTTGTAGCCCTGGGATGCAATCCACACCCCTTACGGGGACAACAACCCGCCAAGCAGTCGGAGCAGAGGCCTGTCCGATCCGATGCAATCCACACCCCTTACGGGGACAACAACGCTCATCATAGCCCGGTTCGGCATCTTCAGCGGATGCAATCCACACCCCTTACGGGGACAAGAAAAGGACACGTTCTTAAAAACGTGCCCTTTTTACTTTAATGTTTCTATTTCGAGAAACGAACCGATATAACCCACTCCAATTAGTTTGAATAGTTGATTGCGTTTACGTACTTATATAAAATTGGATTTCTTTTATATTCTACATATCTGAAAATAAATTTTTATCCAATACGCGAAACCTTCATATTTATTTCCTTAATGCAATCGGTATAAATAGCGAAGATTACAAATTAGAATTCAAAGAAAGCAAATTCAACGGCGATGAGCAGATTGTAAAGATGTTGACAGATTCTCAAAAATTCGAGGATTTTACAAGCGATGATTCCGCACCGGAGACGATGCGTAAAAAGTGCGAACAGCGTATCTTTGCTATAAAGGAGATATCATTATAATGAGTATGGATGAGGAAGGTCTGCATCAGCGTAAAAGTAAACAGTTTTCAGCAGCTGAGCTATATGCAATCATTAGAAAACATCAAAGACTAACGGCGAAGTATGACTGTTGATTTGAAACAGACGGCGACAAGGTAAAGATAAAAAAGGGTGCCCTGCGGGACTAAATTGAAATGGCGGTTTTCGCCGCTCTCGGTTACGACGAAAAGATCGCCATGTGTGTCCGTCCGGAGCAGCTTTTTGTAATTTCTCATCAGGCATGGCGGGAAATCAACACTCATCTCGGAACAGATGCTAACACGTTGCAGGAACATGTAAATCAACTTTCTCAAAAGCACTTTGGTCACAATGTGATAATTGGAGACTGCTTCTGCGGTGGTGGCTCAATTCCTTTTTATGTGGCGCGCATGGGCTGCGACACCTACGCCAGCGACTTCAACCCTATTGCCGGTTTATTGACGTTGGCAAGCCTGAATATCTGTGGTGCCGGTGAAGAAAAACTTGTAGAAATAAAGGTGTTTCAGCAGGAAGTATATAACGCTGTAGACCGTGAGATGACCAAACTTGGCATTTAGCACAACGAAAGGGGCGACCGTGCGGTATCCTACTGTACTACATTGAGGTTCGCTACCCAGAATGCGATATGCATGTGCC
>DBRA01000029.1:0-19957 GCA_002305445.1 Clostridiales bacterium UBA1380
CCTTTTTTCATGTTTTTGCGATTTTTTATAAATCCAATTATTGTCTTGTTTTTATGCGCTTGTTCGTGCGAGCGATTTTCAGATTCTTGTAAGGAATTCCGAAACAAATATCTATACTTTTCGTATATAATATAGTTGTCGGAGAAAGGAAAGGACGCTATGATCGAAAAAATCATTTCTATTACGCTCTTCATTATATATACGGCAGTCTACGCGTACCAGTTCTACTATCTCGTCATTTCGCTTTTACATAAGCCGAAGAGATTCCGCAGCGACGAAAAGCGCAGATACGCCGTTGCCATCTGCGCTCGAAACGAAGAAATCGTCATCCCGCAGCTGTTGGACGCGCTGCATGTGCAAAGCTACCCTTCGGATCTGCTCGACGTCTTCGTCTGTGCCGACAATTGCAGCGATGCGACAGCCGACATCGCCGAGGCTCACGGCGCGCATGTATACCGCCGCTCGGATTTTGATCGCCTCGGCAAGGGAGCAGCGCTTACATATCTTTTTTCGCAAATCGACGAGGATTACGGACTGCGCGCCTACGACGGGTACTTTATATTTGACGCGGATAACATCCCCGCATCCGATTTTGTCGAGCGCATGAACGACGTCTTCTGCTCCGGATACGATGTTGTAACCGGTTACCGCGCCCCGCTCAACTTCAACGACACATGGATCAGCGCCAGCCAGTCGCTTTACTTCCTGCGGGAATGCAGATTTTTAAACGCCGCACGCATGAATCTGGGTCTTTCATCGACCGTCTCCGGTACGGGTTATCTCATCTCATCAAAACTGCTTGACGACTTCGGCGGATGGAGATGGCACCTTCTGTGCGAGGACCTCGAATTCAGCGCGGCGTGCGCCTGCAACGGAATCCGCATAGGCTATTGCGACGAGGCTGTGTTCTACGACGAACAGCCGCTGACGCTTGCACAGTCGATACGCCAGCGCACCCGCTGGATAAAGGGCGGACTGCAGGTCTTCGCCAAATACTGGCCGAGTCTTCTTTCGCGCTTCTTTTCGACAGGCGATTTCTCCGGCTGGGACATATTCGCATCTCTTTGCCCCGTACTGATGCTCATGCCGATAAGCATCGCGCTCGACCCGCTCTCATCCGTTGCGGCATTCGCGGCACCTATGATGCTTTATGCCGCGCTGCTGCTCATAACGGAGCGGAAGCGTCTGCGCTCGCCGAAATATAGGCGACCTTTTTACATAATACTGTTCCCCGTTTTCATGATGCTCGCGCTGCCTATATCATACGCGGCCGTGTTCATGCGCGTTGAATGGAAGCCGATCGCGCACGGCGTCGCCCGCGCGCGCAAAAAGAGCCTGAGATAAAACTAAAACTTTAATTCGTTTTTATCTCGCGCGTATTTATAACATGCATTATCCGGAATAAGCGTTGAACGCATGGTCCCGCGCTGATATAATTAAAGAAAAACGATATCTACGGAGCAGACGATGCCTGACGAAAAATATACGGTTTTAGTTGTCGACGACGACCGCGACATTACGCGGGCTATATCAATCCAGCTTAAAAAAGAGGGCTACGACGTAATAGAAGCGCACGACGGCGAGGATGCTCTCGACATGGCGATGACGAAAAATATCCATCTTATTATTATGGATGTTATGATGCCGAAGCTGAACGGCCTCAGCGCTTTGATGAAGCTGCGGGAGCGCAAGAACATACCTGTGATCATGCTGTCGGCGAAATCGGAATCGACCGACAAGGTTCTCGGTTTGTCCATGGGCGCTGACGATTATATGACGAAGCCCTTCGAATCCGACGAGCTGATCGCAAGAGTGAAGGCGCAGCTTCGCAGGTATGTCAAGCTCGGCGGAGCCGACAGCGCGCCGACAGGCGACGAGCTTGTCTGCGGCGATCTGTGCTTTAACTGCGAAGCCCACACACTGACCGTGCGCGGCGAATATGTCAAGCTGACAGCGACAGAAACGAAAATAATGGAGCTGCTTATGTCGAATCCCGGGCGGATATTTCCGGCGTGGGAGATATACGAGCGCGTGTGGGGCGAGGACAGCTTCGCCTGCGAGAACACGGTTATGGTCCATGTGCGCAGAATACGCGAAAAAATCGAGATAAACCCGAAGGAACCCGAATATTTAAAGGTGGTATGGGGCATTGGATACAAAATCGAAAAGCATTGACAGTCCGCGCGCCCGCCACGCCGTGCTCGCCGCGTTCTGCTTCGCTCTCGCTATAACGCTTACTTTCGGCACTCTGTGCGCGGCCGGCATTTCGGCGCTGCTTATCGACGATAACGGCTTATGGCAGGACTTCGACGCAGCGCTGCCGAAAACGGATGTGTGGAAATCGACCGTATTTACGGAGCAGCTCGCCGAGTATGTCGAGGAGCTTTACAAGTATGTCAGCGGCGATGATGACGACAGCGACAAGCTTGAATTATTAGAGTATGACATCAACAGCGGAAACGTCATTGTAAACGCCGTAAACAGCGCCGACGGCGCCGCTTATCCGCTCAACGGCAGTTCCGATGCGATACACAACGTCGGCATCGCGCTTGATAACGGCATATTCTATTTCGTCGATTACGAAACGCGCACGCCGCTGAACGGCCCGGATGCAAAAAACGTCGGGACGAAGCTCCAGCGCTCCGTCTGCAACACCGGATACACCGATATTTTCACAAACGACGACGTATCGGTGACGATACTTGTCTCCGACTATATAAACTCGGCCCGCAACGGTATGCTCGGTTATAAGGCGCACCTGTTAAGGATGTTAAACCTCGCGTTTTTTATCATAACCGTGCTTAGTTTATTAACTGTCGTGATGTGGATAACGGTCGGTTATCTGCGCCCGTCGCTGTCGCGGTCGAACAAAAACACCGCCGCGCTTCTCGGCCATGTATGGATCGAAGCGAAGCTGCTGGTTTACATCTTGCTTGCCGTCGTGGCGCTGCCTGTTTATTATAACGGCAAATATGCGTATGCTGTCTACACGGCGATTGAGTTTTATATCTGCTTCTGGATACTGTACCTGCTCGCCATAGATATTTTCTATTCGCGCGGACGGTGCTTTGTAAACTGCATCGCGATGTCGCTCGTGCGGCTGTACCGTAAGACGGCGCGCGCCGTCCGGCTTTCGCTCGGACGTATGAAATTCACGAAGGCGGTCATGCGCTATGTCTGGGGCTATATAATACTGTCATTTATTACGGTATTCTTTTTCGCATTATTTATGGCCGTCGCAGCATCGTCGGGCGGTGACGGCGTACTGGCGTTCCTGATCCTGCTTTCGTTCGCCGCCGAAATTTTCTTCACCGTTAACTTTATCAAGCGCGTATCGGGCGCGCTCATAGATTTCGAGTTTATCGCCGACCGCATTACGGCGCTGCGCTCCGGCAGCGTAAGCCTTGATCCGCTTGCGGTATCCGACGAGTCGCCGCTCGCATCGACGGCTGCCGATCTGAATGCGCTCGACGAAGGCATAAAAACATCCGTTGCGGAGCGCGTCCGCTCCGAGCACACGAAGGTCGAGCTGATAACGAACGTGTCGCACGACATCAAGACGCCGATAACGTCGCTTGTCTCGTATACGGAGCTGCTTTCGCAGGTCGAGGGGCTGCCGGCCGAAGCCGTCGACTATATAAACGTGCTGCGCGATAAGCTGCGCAGGCTGACGACAATGATCGCCGACTTATTTGACCTGTCAAAGGCGACGAGCGCGGAGCTGAAGATCGAGCCGGCCAAACTCGACTTCGCGACGCTGCTGCGGCAGGTGACGGCCGAGCTTGACGACCGGATAGAGGCGTCGAACCTCAAGTTTATATATAATCTTCCGCCATCCGACACCGCCGTATATGTTTATGCAGACGGCGACAAGCTGCGCCGCGTGCTCGAGAACCTGTTTGTAAACGCGCTGAAATATGCGCTCGGCGGCACGAGGGTATTCGTCGGCCTTACGACGGTCGGAAACGACGTGAAGTTTACGATAACCAATGTCTCGGCCGACGAGATAAACTACACGGCCGAAGAGATCATGGCGCGCTTCTCGCGCGGTGACAAGAGCCGCTCGTCGGAAGGCAGCGGACTCGGGCTCGCGATCGCGCGGTCCTTCACGGAACTATGCGGCGGCAGATTCTGGCTCGAGCTCGACGGCGACATGTTCCGCGCGAACGTCGCGCTTCCGAAGCTTCAGGATTAAAGAAAAAACGCTGTTCGTCATCAAAGCGAACAGCGTTTTTATATGAAGCAGTAATATGCTGCGCGTACTATCGTCATGCTTAAAGCGAGCAGTAAAAACCATTCGTGTTAAAGCGGTTTTTTAATCAGAAATCTATAAATCATTTTTTAAGCGGGCAATCTATTCTTTGCTCTCCAGCGACTTTATGTAGCGCGTTCCGTCGTCGCGCTTTATTATAAGCGCGAAATAGTTTTCGGTCGAATCGCCTACGGTGCACTTAAAGCGAAGGCGGAACGTCGACTTCGTCTCCTCGCACGAAACCGCTTCGACTTTTACGCAGTTTTCCTGCGGCTGGCCGACCGACGTGTATGCGCGAACCTTCGGAAGGTACCTGAACAGCGAGCCGTCCGCATGCGTGATTTTTTCATTGCCGCCGAAGCACTTGTAGACGGCGTATTCGAAATCCTCCTGCGGTATGATCGTCATGATCACGTACTGCGAGTATTCGGCAGACGCTTTGTCGAGCAGCGCAATGTTTCCTGTGTACTTCGAATAGCTGGCACTCAGAAGGCTGTTCAGAATCTCGTCGCGGTATATCGAGACGGCTTCGCGCGCACCCGAAAAAGCCGTCAGCTCCGGCGTGTCCATCGTAATCATCGATATAAGCGAGATCAGCTCCGCGACCTCCTCGCTGTCCGGCGGCAGCGTTGCGATGACCTCTTCGCCGTAGTAGTCATATGTATCGAAGCCGAGCATCGAGAAGAAGCTTGCGAAAAATGTGCCGGAACAGCCCGATAATGATAAAAGAAGCGCACATATGAGCGCGGAGGCGACGATCCTTCTCATATATACGCTCCTTTCGGTGATAAAAAGACAGTTTGTTACGGCTGCGCGGCCGTTTTGACGGCCGTCTCGAACGTTGACTCGACCGGCGCCGACTCGGGCGCCGAAGATTCGGCAGACCCGACGGCGTTCGTATCCGCGCCGTTGCCGTCAAGAGATTCGCTTATCAGCTCCCAGACATAAAGGCCGACGAAAAGCGCGAGTAATACGCAGGCAACAACGAGCACTATTATATGCGTGCGCGTTATTTTGATCTTGTTCTGCTGCGGTATCAGCTTCGATCCCATGAGGAAAGGCTGCAGGTAGAACAAGAAGAAGGCGAGCAGTATGATTTCGAGCGGCAGCAGGGTCAGGTTTTTAAAGTAGCTCTTGCCTATGTAGTAGACAAAGCCTTTCGAGTAGAGCATCGTGCTCCAAAGCGAGCCTAAGAATATATTGACGAAAACGTTGACGCACGCGCGCGAGACCGCGACGCGCCAGAACGAAAGCTGCGTGCGGTATAAGAATATCGCGAAGATAAATGACGACAGCATCGCGTTCAGCGTATACCCGAAGAAAAACGGGTAACCCGACGGGAACGCGAAAAAGCCGATGATGTCCTCTGCAGCGCCGCCGATGAGCGCGACGATCGGGCCGTATATCATCGAACCGAGCGCGTTGAAGAAAAAGCCGAACGTGATTTTAAGCGATTCGCCGACCGGTATCGCAATAAAGCTGACGGCGACGCGCAGCGCGATCACAACCGCCGCGAGCACGAGCGAGCGGAGCTTGGTCATCTCCAGCGCGGCCGCACGCCAGTACGCGAGTGAAAACGGCGTGGCAAACAGGCGGTTCTCATCCGGAAGTGCCGGTAAAGTCTTCTCTTTCAAAATAAAACCTCCCACATAATAAAGATCCGCTTCGTTTTACGGGAGCGGGTTTCCGCTTAACATATATGGGAGCGGTACGCCGGTAGGCTTCCATACATCAGCGGGATGCGATCGAAGCACCGCGAAACCTCAGGTTAACGCGCATAAGCACGCTTACTGAAAGAGTTTCTTCGTCCGTGCGGCAACTCCCCGTCCGCACGGCACTTAAACGCGCTCCGACCTACTCTGACGAGCGGGAATCGTTAAAATTTCCCCGCACTCAATTGGCATATTATTATACCATACCGTTTTAATTTTTGCAAGATATGTCGAGCATCGATGAAATTAAGCACAGGATTTTATTAATCCGCGTTATTCGAGATATTCGACCGCGTCGAGCGATCTTAGCATGCCCGTGTGCGACGATAATGTGATCGACAGCTTTTTAAATCCGTTATTATAAAACATCACCTTTATATGCGAATCGAGCACCTCCGCTGCTCCTTCGCCGACCTTGTAACCGATCCGCTCGGCTATTGCCGCTGCGCGGCGCTCGCATTCGTCTTCGTCGATAATGTTGCCGCCGCTTTCATTTTCCGTTACGAGCGCAGCCAGAAGCGGGCGCCCGTCCTCGGCCACCTGCACGAACGCGTTTCCGCAGTAGAAGGCATACGTCGGCGGGAACGTATCTGTTAAAGCTTTTTTCAAAGGCAGCCTGCCGCCGAACAGCGATTTTGCCGCCTTCTCCGCCTCCGCTGCGCCGACAGGCATGACGTTTTCGAGCGATGAAAACTGTTTCTTCTCCCTCTCGAGCGAGTCGCGCAATATATCGGTCTCTTTTTCGCAGATATCGTCCGCAGGAAGCGCAGCCGCTCTGTACGCTTTCGTAGCGGAGATAAGCGCGCCTTCGAACGCCTCGTTTTCGATGCTCGCCCCTTCGTCATCGCGCAGCGCCGACATCGCATACGACGAAACGGCGTTAAAATAAACGTACATCGAGTCGTGGGAGCCGCCGATAAATGCGAGCGCGGCCGTGCCCTTCTCCGCATACGCAAGAAGCGCGGCATATGTCGCTGGCGACGCATCACCGTCATCGAGACGATCTTCTATCCCGGCGATGTATTCGTACAGCATATCGGCTGCGTTTTTCGACAGGTTGCTCTCGAGACGCTTTGCGCGCAGGTTCACGGCATATGACGATATGGCAAAATACACCGCGGCCGCTGCGCAGCACACAAGTACGGCCGATAAAAATATCGCGGTCGACCTATATGCCTGCTTCATCTTATCACGTCTCCTTTTTTGTTGATAATACTTAAATTAACATCTCGGCCGCGCGAGGATATTTGACTTTAACTCAAATTTTTGATATAATTTATTATATTTATATAAGGAGGCGCGGCTTTGAACAGTCCCGTATACGTCGGTCTGAAAAAATATGCCGATACGGCAAAAGCGCGCTTCCATATGCCCGGGCACGCGGGAATCGCTTTCGGTTCGGCGCTCGACGCCGTACTTCCCTATGATGTTACGGAGCTGAGCGCGACGGACGATCTCCACGCGCCGGCTCCGGACGGCTTTTTCAATTCGCTTTCCGAAAAGTTCGCAGCCGTATCGCCCGGAAGCAAAGATGTAATCATATCGTGCGCCGGATCGATGTCGCTTATTCAGGCGGCTGTCCTGTCGGCGGCGCGGCGATCCAAAGCGCCGTTTATCTGCGAGCGCGCGGTCCATTTTTCCGTAGTCAACGCGCTTGCGCTTGCGGGAGCGGACGCTGTGTGGTTCGACGGCAAAGCAGAGTCTCTGCGGAGCTTGCTGTGCGGATGCGCCGCCGCCGTCGTCGTAACGTCGCCCGATTATTTCGGCGATCTGCGCGACATAAACGGTCTTGCCGATGTGTGCTCGGCAAATGAAGTCCCGCTTATCGTTGACGCGGCGCATGGCGCCCACCTCGACTGGTTCGAGCGCGGACGGCTGTCCGCGTCGGCGCGGCTCGACACGGGCGTTTCGCTCGTCGTGCAGTCGCTGCATAAAACGCTTCCGGCGCTGACCGGTGCCGCCATTATGAAGTCGTGCGGTGATTTCTCGAGCGACGAGCTGTATTCGTCGCTCAGAATGACGGCGTCCTCGAGCCCTTCGTTTTTAATCGCCCTGTCTGCGTCCGAATGCGCCGCTTTTATGGAGCGTGAAGGCGAAAGCCGCCTGAGCGCGCTGCTCGGACGCGTCAGCGCCGCTAAAGACAAGCTGCGTTCGTTCGGTTATAATATACCCGGCGACGAAAACCGCGACCCGTTCAGGCTCGCGGTCGGCGTACCCTTTGCCGATCCGCGCGAGGCTGCCGAAGCGCTCTGCGCCGAAGGCGTATATTGCGAGTTCGCCGATTCCCGCGCCGTCGTTATAATACCGTCGCTGCTTCACGGCGACGCGGAGTTTGAGCTCATGACGCGCGCGTTCGAATCGTTCGCGAAATCAAACGCTTCTAAAAAGATCGAAACTGTATCATCCGACCAGCCGCGCTATACACAGCGTGAAAAGGTCATGTCGATTCGCGACGCGATGACGTCGCAGTTTGAAATGCTTGCGCCGGCCGACGCCGTCGGCCGCGTCTGCGCGCAACCGATATACAGCTATCCGCCCGGCATCGCCGAGTACGTGCCCGGCGAGCGAATCGACGGCGGCATATTATCGCTCGGTATAAAATCGGCGGCGGTCGTAAGGGAGAAACAGTCATGACAGGAAGGCAGTATTTCCCTGATTTCTACGGTAACGAAAAGTTGTGCGCCATGCTAGGAGCCGACATTGAAAGCGGTCGGCTCGGCCATGCTTATATACTCGAGGGCGACCCGGGCACCGGCAAGCACACGCTCGCGCAGCAGATCGCCGCGGCAGACGCGTGCGAGTACAAAACCGACCGCTCGAAGCCGCTTCCCTGCGGTTCGTGCCTCTCCTGCCGCAAAATTTTGGGCGGCCAGTCGACAGATGTGACGCTTGTCGGCAGATCGTACAAGCAGGACGGCGAACGGGCTACGCTCGGCGTCGGCGTCGTGCGCGCTGTCAGGGATGAGCTGTGGCTCGCTCCGAACGAAAACGACAAGAAGTATTATATAATCGAAGATACCGACACTATGACTCCGCAGGCTCAGAACGCGCTGCTGCTTTCGCTTGAGGAACCGCCGCCGTTCGCGGTGTTTTTCCTGCTCGCCGAAGATGCATCGGCTCTTCTCGACACGGTACGCAGCCGCGCCCCGACGCTTCGCCTCCGCAAGCTTTCCGTGAAAGACATGGAGGCTGCGCTTACGGCCGTCAATAAAGCGGCCGCCCGCCTTGCGAAGGCAGACCCGGACAGGCTCGCGGCGATTATCAAATCGTCCGGCGGCTCTCTCGGAACGGCGCTTTCGCTTGTCGGCAGCCGTACCGATAAAACCGCGAAGCTCGCCGGAGATCACGCAATGATGCTCGTCGAAGCCGCGCTTGACGGAAACTCGGCTGCAGCTTTCAAGCTGCCATCGAAAAGGGACGAAATACTGCCGGTTATCGATATAGCAATCGATATCTTAGGCGATCTCGTCTGCGCGCGCAGAGCGCCGGAAGGCTATGAATATCAATACTTTCAAAGCGCCGGCGACGCGAAAAAATGCGCGTCCGGCAGGCAGCTCCAGCGCATCTGCATCGCCGCCGACGCATTCGTCGACGCGCGCGACAAGATAAAGCACAACGCCGCCATCCCGACNNNNTAAATTAATCGCGAATATTATAAAGGATATATACCATGGAAGATAAAATACTGATGGAAGCTGAAGAAATAAAGGAAGAAGCCGCGCAGGAACCGACCGAGGTCGAGGTCATCGGTGTCCGATTCCGCGAAGGCGGAAAGGTCTACTGGTTCGACCCGGAGGGCGTCGAGTATCAGAGCGGCACCTGCGCGATTGTAGACACAGCGCGAGGCGTCGAGTTCGGCTACGTCGTGAACGCTAACACCGTCGTGCCCGTTCGCGATCTCGTTCTCCCGCTTCGGCGTGCGATACGCGTCGCGACGCCGGACGATGTTCTGCGGCACAACGAAAACGTCGCGCGCGAAAAAGAAGCGCTTGAGATATGCGCCGAAAAAATTCGTAAACACAATCTCGGCATGAAGCTCATCGACGCCGAATACACCTTCGACAACTCGAAGCTGCTCTTTTACTTCACCGCGGACGGCCGCGTCGACTTCCGCGCGCTCCTTAAGGATCTGGCGAGCGTATTCCATACGAGAATCGATCTGCGCCAGATAGGTATTCGCGACGAAGCGAAGATGCTCGGCGGCATCGGCGTCTGCGGCCGCCCGTTCTGCTGCTCGACATTCCTTTCGGACTTCGTTCAGGTCTCGATAAAGATGGCCAAGGAGCAGAACCTTTCGCTTAACTCGTCGAAGATTTCCGGTGCGTGCGGCAGACTCATGTGCTGCTTAAGGTACGAGTACGACACATACGCGGAGGAGATAAAACGCACCCCGCCCGTCGGCGCGAAAATCGAAACTGCTGACGGCCCCGGCACGATAATCGAAACGTATCCGCTTACGGCGTCCGTCAAAGCGATTATCAACGATAAAAACGGGCCGCTTACCAAAGTTTACAGCCGCGACGAAGTCAAGGTTTTATATGCGCCGCCCGAAGATGACGACGAAGCAAACGAACCGAAAAAACGTAAAAAGCCGGTCGAGCAAACGCAAAAATAATTCACCAAATATTTAGACAATACTATTTTCATTTTTCGCTTTATGTGTTAAAATATAATAAATCTTATAGGAGGTGAAACTCATGGCATATAAAATTTCTCTTGATGATTGCATCGGTTGCGGCGCTTGCGCTCCCGAATGCCCTGTCGACGCCATATCGGAAAAAGATGGGAAATATGTTATCAACCCCGATGTCTGCATTGACTGCGGCGCTTGCGCCGGTGTCTGCCCCGTTGACGCTCCGAAGCCCGAAGAGAAATAACTGAACATAAAGCGGACGGGACATTCTGTTCCCGTCCGCTTTTTATTAAAATACGATGATGACGGATGATATGATCGGCAATATATCCGGCGGCGAGCCGATATTGAAAGACGCTGAGCGGATTAATCCGATAAACGATTCATTAAAACTGATCGAAAGCCCCGACGCCATCCCCCTCGGCACCGATTCGTACCTCCTTGCGGCTTTCGTCAGGCGCTCAGGCGGCGTCGCGGCCGATTTCGGTGCCGGCAACGGAGCGGCAGGGCTTCTTTGCCTGTCCTATAAAAAAGTAAAACTCGTCTATTCGATAGAAATGCGGGTCGAATGCGTCGANNGCGCGATGTGCGTGACCTTCGCGCCGCCGATTTTCCCGCCGCGCTTGACGCTGTATTCACAAATCCGCCGTATTTCCGCGCCGGAAGCGGAGTTGCGTCGGCCGATTCAAAGACGGATATGTCGCGGCGAGAATACGCCGGCGGAATCTGCGAATTCTGCGCCGCAGCTTCTCGCGTGCTAAAAAACGGCGGGTTGTTTTATGCCGTTTACGGGCCGGAAAGGCTCGCGGATCTGCTATGCGCCGCCAGGGACGCGAAGCTCGAGCCGAAGCGGATCGTGTTTGTGTCGCAGAAACCGGGAGACAAGCCTTCGCTTGTGCTTATGGAAGCGAAGAAACACGCCAACCCGGGACTGAAGATCGAGCGTCAGCTTTCGGTAAAGGACAGCTACGGCAATACGTCGCGCGACTTCAATACCATATACAACACCTGCTCGTTCGACAGCTTTTTCGGCACATGACTTATATTTGGTTCGATTTTTTCTTTTTATTAACATCTGTGTAATCAGAAACAGCGTGAAAGGTTATTTATGGCGACAGAAAAAAACGCCGTAGTCGGCGGTACTCTGTACCTCGTGGCGACGCCGATAGGCAACTTGGCCGATCTATCCGAGCGGGCGGTCAAGACGCTGTCCGACGTCGATTTTATCGCCGCGGAGGACACGCGCAATACCGGAAAACTGCTTTCGCTGCTCGGAATATCTAAGCCGATGGTGTCGTATTTCGAGCATAACAAGCGCGAACGCGGCTTTATCATAACGGCACGGATCGAAGCCGGCGAATCATGCGCGCTCGTCACCGACGCGGGCATGCCCGCGATTTCGGATCCCGGCGAGGATCTCGTAAAGCTTTGCGCGGAGCGCGGTATACCGGTGACGATCATCCCCGGGCCGTGCGCCGCCGTATCGGCGCTTGCGCTGTCCGGTCTGCCTACGGGCCGCTTCGCGTTCGAGGGGTTTCTGTCGACGGCGAAGAGCGAGCGGCAGAAACGCCTTGCCGAGTGCGCAAAGGAGCCGCGCACACTGATTTTCTACGAAGCGCCTCACAAGCTGCGCTCGACTTTGAGCGATATGTACGACGCGTTCGGCGACCGCCGGATAACGCTCTGCCGTGAACTTACGAAGATAAACGAGGAAATCATACGGACGACGCTGAGCGGCGCCGTTAAGTTATACGAAGGCGATGTATCGCCGCGCGGCGAGTATGTCATCATTGTTGAAGGCGCCGTTATAAAAGATAATGACGCTTTCTGGAAGGATATGTCCGTTGCGGAGCACGTCGGCTACTACATTAAGCAGGGCATGAAAAAAATGGACGCGATAAAGGCCGCCGCGCATGACCGCGATGTAGCCAAGAGCGAGATATATTCGGCAGTTGTCAACCTCGAGGTCTAATGATAGGCGTTTGTCATATTTTTTACAAAACTGTTTTCTACATTTGAATATAACGAAAGGACTCATCATATGAAAATCGGGCTTTCTTCATACAGCATGGTCAACCGCATAGAGGACGGGTCCATGACTGTAATCGACGTGATGCGCTTCGCAAAGGAGATCGGCGCCGAATGCTTCGAGCTTGTCCCGTTCGGCTTCACCCTGCATGACGACGCGACCGGCGAGTTCAACGAAAAGCTTATCGCGGATATAATCGCCGAGTCGAAAGTGCTTGACCTTCCGATCTCGAACTACGCGGTGCTCGGCGATCTTCTCAAGCCGACCGAAACCGAACGCAAAAAAGAGATCGAACGTCTGAAACGCCATATCGACGTCGCGGCGAAGCTCGGCATCAAGCAAATGCGCCACGATATCAGCTCGTTCCGCCGTCCGCTCGAATCGAATACGCCTTTGGCGTTTGAGCGCGAGTTTCCGATCATGGTCGAAGCCGCGCGCGCTCTCGCCGATTACGCGAAGCCGCTCGGCATTAAGACGCTTGTGGAAAATCACGGGTTCTTTGTCAACGGCGCGGACAGGGTCATACGTTTGATAGACGCCGTCGGCCGCGACAACTTCGGTCTGCTGCTCGACACCGGCAATTTCGCGTGTGTGGACGAAAACTGCACAGTAGCCGTTCAGAAGTGCGCACCGTATGCCCAGATGGTCCACTTGAAGGATTTCTACATACGCAGAACGTCTTCACTACCCAACCTCGGCGGCCTTTTCCGCTGCGATTCCGGCTGCTGGTTCTCGTCCAACTCGGGCGAATACATGCTCCGCGGTTCCATTCTCGCGCAGGGCGATCTTGATGTGCGCCGAACTCTTGAGATAATTGACGGTTCCGGTTTCGACGGCTATGTTTCTATCGAGTTCGAGGGCATGGAGGATCCCGCCGCCGGTTCGGAGATGGGTATCCGCGCGGCGCGCTGCTTTTTAGGGTATGACAAATAAAACCTGAACCGCTGCCGCAGAATCCTGTCATGTGATGACACGGTCAGATTTCGTTTATCATTATAACGGTACCATATATGCCTATGCGACGTCCGTTTTGTAAGATGCATCAACTACGGCTGCCGCATAGGCTTATTCTTATAATAACTCGACTATTCTTTCGGCAATTGTATTCGACAGATCTCCAACCCCTTTATAATCCATCGAATCCGCGTAAATGCGTTCGATTTCGAAGTGTGCAATTTTGGCTTGTTCCAAACATTCGCAGGCTTCTTTTATGCACATGTCGTACATCTTTTTAGAGCGCTTGATCTGATGCTTGTTGCGTTTAATCTTTTCTTCGTCGGCAAAGCGGCCGATATTGGCGCCTCTCGATTTATCGAGGAATTCCTCGTCGCAGTCGAGGGTTTCGAGCAGTATATCAGCGCCCGTTATATAAACCGCTTCGATTATGTTGTGATTAATCGGCGACGGTGCGATTATCAGGCGTATGCCTTTTCTCTTAGACGCTTGTATTATTTCATCGAGATAAAACCTTCCCGAAGCGCCGCCGACAATACGGTAAATTTTCTTGGCTTTTTTCTCGAGCGTATCGAATCTTACCGTCCCGTTCATGGAAATCGCCGATATGAGTCTGACTATACATTCGCCTTTATCGGCAGTTTTCGAAAATTTTTCCGTAAAACGTTCCGCTGCTTTTTTGATTTTTTCGGTGTCGGCCGCCCGCAGCTGCTCTTCTGTGACAAAATCGTCCAGTGACTGCGCGGCGGATAAAAACTTATATGCATTTGCAAAATATGCTTTTTTACGCGCGCCTAATTCCTGTATTTCGGCACGCCTGTAATAAAGCTGTCGCGCGTTCCAGAATGCGCCGAGATCTATGATCTCGTCCCTTCCGCCCGGGATCTCGCAGTCTCTCGTGTGCGGCGCAGTTCCGTCCACAATGGCGACGACTGAGCCGTAATATTTTCGGTCATTGCATAATTTGTCGGGTGGCGGGTCGGTTAAACTTTTATCCGGCGACTTTATAATAACGCCGTCAAGCGAGGACGGATCCGATGCGCAGTATATATACTCGACATCGGCTCCCGCCATCTTTGACTTTTCCGCCGCGACGCGCATCAGCGTGCTTTTACCCGTTCCCGGTCCGCCCTTTATGATAAAAACTCTTTCAGGAACTGTATCGTTTAATAATTCATCGTATTTGCCGACGAAACCGGCCGCGCTGTTTGACCCGGCAAAATAATATTCCCCTTCGCTTTTTATATGTCTATATATAATTTCACAGCATGAAATCATAAATATGCCTCCGATATCGGTACTCAAAAACAGCTTATGTTTATATTACACAACATGACAATAAATAAAGGCAGATGACTTATAAGTCATCTGCCTTATACTGCGCGCGCCTAAATATCAGCTTTTTCGTTTAATAAGTTTATAGACATACGGTGAAAATGTTATAAACACCGATGCTAATAAGCATATTAGCACGAACAGATCGCCGATTATTACATACAGCGTCGTATCGCTTCTTATACCTACATTTCCTTTTACGATTCCCTTTTGAAGCGGATCAAGCTTCTCGACGACCTCGCCGTTCGGTGATATGATCGAACTGACTCCGGTGTTGGCCGATCTGACGATCCACCGCTTTGTTTCAACCGCGCGAAGCAACGAGTGCGCATTATGCTGCCATACCGCCGCCGAATCGGTAAACCACGAGTCGTTTGTGCTGACCGCGATGAGCTGCGCGCCTTCGCGCACGCTGTCGCGGATCAGATTCTCGTAAATCGAATCAAAGCAGATAAGAGTACCGATTCTGCCGAGGCTTGTATCAAAGACAGATGCTTCGTCACCGGGAGATAGCACCGTATCGTACAGCGTAAGCTGTGTAAGCGGCGGTATCAGCGCCATAAAAAAGTCCGCCCACGGCAGGTACTCGCCGAACGGCACAAGGTGGCGTTTGGCGTATACGCCGTCGATTCTGCCGTCATCTTCGATGCATATCACTGACGGCGATGTCGTTTCGGTGCCGGTATCGTCGTTTTCAAAGCGCCAGAACGCGCTTGCGAGCGTCACGCCGCCGCCCTTTTCGGCCTGCCGCAGGATGTAATCCATAAATTCGGTTTTATTGTTGGCCGTGATCGGCAACGCTGTCTCCGGCCATACGATGAGATCGGCGCCGGCCGCTTTGTCTGTCAGATCCGCGTATGTATCGATGATGCTGTCGAGGCGGTCTGCGTCCCATTTTTCGGACGAGGCGAAATTGCCCTGAAGCGCNNCCGGTCAAATAATTTACCGCAAGCAGAAAAACCGCAGCAGACGCGTACACAACCGAACGTTTTAACAAGCCTATATCGGTTTTTTCCGTTTTCACATAAAAACGCAGCTGCAAAAACGCCGACGCAAGCGTACTGCCGGCGAAGACAAGTATAAAATCGATGAAGTATGAACCGAAAAGCGAAGCTGTTTGAATCATCGGCAGAAGCGAGGTCTGTCCGAGCGCGAGCCTTCCCCACGGCACGCCGGCCCACGTCAGCGTCTGGAACCATTCGAAAAGGCACCAGAGCGAAGCCGAGAGCAGCGGCGCCGCAGCATAATATGCGCGCCTGCTCATGCGTTTCGCGGCGAGTGCGAATAACGCAAACTGCAGTGCGGCGACGACCGTTTGCAGCATGCTGAGCCCGACCCACGCCGCGACGACGACGGCGAGAGCGCCCGCCCTCGTCATGCCGTCGACGAACTCGAGCGGATACAGCTTTCGGAAAAAGCTGAAAAGCACAAGGCCGTAGCTTTCAAAGAAGACGAGCCCGTATGCATACGCGCGCCTGAACCTTCCTTTGTGTTTGCCGTCCGGGCCGTATAGAAGCGCGAGCGCCACGGCGGCGGGGGCGAAAGCGAACCATCCGAGCGGCGCCAGCGGCGGAGCGACTACCGGCACGGCGCACGCAAGTCCCGATATAATAAACAAAGCGGCACTCATTGCGTTTTATCCGATTTATCGAACAAGAAAGCTGATCTGTTGAGGTTGAACCAACCTAAAAACGGCACAGCGGAGGGCCGGAGAACGACTTCGAGTCCGTACAGCCGCGGCAGGTTCTCCGGCTCCCCGAAGCGTATTTTATATGAGCACAGCGCCTGATATTTCGCGCCGAGCGCGCGGTCGGTGTCGCCGATAACGCCGTATTTCCCGTCTCCGACGAGCGGATGGCCTATCGAATCCATGTGCGCGCGTATCTGATGCGTGCGCCCCGTAATCAGCTCGACCTCGAGCAGCGTTATATCGTACTGGGTGTTGTAATCTATGACCGTATAGCGCGTCTGCGCGTCAACCGCGTCCGGCGATCGCGTGACCGATACGGTGTTGTCTGCGGAGTTTTTACGTAAAGACGCACGTATAACGCCGGCCGGCTCCGCGAAACGTCCGTGCGCTGCGCACAGGTAGTACTTGCTTATGTCGCGCTTTCGTATCATTTCGTTGCACGAACGGAGCGCCGCGGCGTTTTTCGCGGCAATGACAAGCCCGCATGTGTTGCGGTCGATTCTGTTGCACAGAGCCGGGGCGAACGAATTCTCGGCGAACGGGTCGTATTCATTTTTTGAGCATAAATATGCCCGAACCGCGAACACGAGCGTTCCCCTCTCGTCGGCGCTGTCGTGCCCGGCGCACTCTCCGTCGAGAGAACCGGAGTGGCAGAGCATTCCCGCGGGTTTGTTAACGACTAGGATATCCGCGTCTTCGTATACAACGTCGAGCTTCACGGTCGAGCGCGCATATTCGGACGGCGATATCACATCGCCAAAAAACTCGTCGGGGATATACATACGCACGACGTCGCCGCATGCGAGCCGGTACGCACCATCGCTTCGTTTGCCGTTCACGCGTATGTCCTTCTGCCGGATCAGCTTATATACAAGCGAAAGCGGAATGCGCTTCGCCGACTTCTGTACAAATTTGTCGAGGCGCTGGCCCGCGTCGTTTTCGTTTACAGTCAATGTGCGCATTTTTCGCCTTCTCATAATAATTTCGGTGTAAAATATTATACCGCGCGGACGTTATCAAATCAAGCGGATGCATAATTTTTGTAGAGTATATATATTTACATGGATGCGATAATTGTGGTAAAATGTAAGAATGAATATTAATGTAGGCAAAAAGCGCCGGGTGCGTTTTTATTCGCTCGGCTGTAGAGTAAATCAATATGAAGCCGACGTCCTCGCAGACGTCTTTTCATCGCGCGGTTACGAGGTGTGCGACGATGATGACTGCGACGTGTGCGTCGTCAACACATGCTCCGTCACGGCGGAGAGCGACAGAAAATCGGGGCAGATACTGCGCCGCGCGGCCGCGGCCAACCCACGCGCGATAATCGTTGCGACAGGCTGCTTTGCGCAGCTCCGCCCGCACGACGCGGCCGCGATAAAAGGTGTGTCGCTCGTCGTCGGCAACGACCGCAAAACAAGGATACCCGAACTGGCGGACAGGCTTTTATCGGGCGCGCTTACAGCTCCCTATATCGACGTCGGAGACATAAACAGCGCCGCAGCACTGGAAGCGATGACCCTCACCGCACCGAGAAAATCGCGCGCGCACATCAAGATAGTTGACGGCTGCGACAGCAAATGCGCATACTGCATCATTCCCGCGGCGCGCGGCCGCATACGCTCGAAGCCGCCCGAGGACATTGTCGCGGAGGTTCGCGCCGTCGCCGCGTCGGGCTGCCGCGAGGTTGTGCTGACCGGCATCGAGACGTCGGCATACGGGCGCGACCTGAAGAGCATCGGCCTTGTCGAGCTTGTCCGCGCCGTCGCCTGCGTTGACGGCATCGAACGGATCCGCTTCGGTTCGCTCGACCCCGCCGCCGTAACTCCTCGATTCATCGACGCGCTCGCGGAAATACCATCGGTGATGCCGCATTTTCATCTCTCGATGCAGTCGGGCTGCGACAGGACGCTGAACGCGATGAGGCGACGTTATGTAACAGGCACGGTCAGCGAAAACATCGCGCATCTGCGCTCCGTCATGCCGAACGTCACGCTGGGAGCCGACGTTATGACCGGTTTCCCGGGCGAAACGGACGAGGACTTCGCCGAATCGCTCGACTTCTTCCGCCGCGAGCGCTTCGCATTCACGCATGTGTTCACCTATTCGAAAAGAGCCGGAACGGAAGCGGCGTCGATGCCGGATCAGATCCCCGAAAAAATCAAAAACGAGCGCAGCGCGGCTCTCATCAAGCAGACGCAATTAATACGCGCCGAGATGCTCGACAAATACATCGCCGAAACGCAAGTGACCAAAGTGCTTTTCGAAACATTAAAGGACGGCGTCGTACACGGGCACACCCCGGAGTTTTTCGAGTTGTCGGCTCGGTCGGATAAACCGCTCGACGGCGAAATTATCGCTGTCGAACCCGCGGGCCGCGACGGCGACACGATTTGGGGCATAATAAAATAAACAAGGATTAACGGAGCAATACGAAATGATCAGCAGAATTTTTGTTGAACGCCGCAGCGACAGCGCTCTCGAATCGACCCGGTTGTGCGCCGACCTCAAGATAAACCTTCTCCTTGACGGTCTTGATTCCGTCAGAATCATACACCGCTATGATGTCGAAGGCGCTGACGAAGCGACGATTGACGCGGCGCGCCGTACGATCTTTTCGGAGCCGCAGACGGACGAGGTTTACGACGAGCTCGACCTGTCCGGCGCGGACCGCGCGTTTGCATACGAATATCTGCCCGGTCAGTACGACCAGCGGGCCGACTCGTGCGAACAGTGCATCGCGATCATCATGGGCGGCCGCCGACCGCGCGTGCGCACCGCGACGGTCGTCGCCTTATACGGCCGCATCACAGACGCGCAGTTTGACGCGGTAAAAAAGTATTTAATCAACCCCGTGGAGGCGCGCGAAGCGTCGTTTGAAAAGCCCGAGACGCTCGCGGATAATTTCACGGTGCCCGAGACCGTCAGGACGCTCGACGGTTTCATAAACTGCTCCGACAGCGAACTTGTTGAGTATATAAACGAATATTCGCTCGCCATGGACGCGGACGACATCCGCTTCATGCGCCGCTATTTCGCCGAAGTAGAAAAGCGCGACCCGACTATCACGGAGCTGCGCCTTGTCGACTCATATTGGAGCGACCACTGCCGCCACACAACGTTTTTAACGCACATAGAAAACGTCGAAATCGAACTTCCCTGCGCGGCCGAGACATGGGCGGACTACATCGCGCGCAGAAACGAGTATTACGCAGGGCGCGAAAAGCCGGTTACGCTGATGGACGTCGCGACGTTCGCGGCGAAGCAGCTCAAAAAGGACGGCGTGCTTCGCAACCTCGACGAGTCCGACGAAATAAACGCGTGCAGCGTTAAAGTCAGGATTAACGTCGGC
>DBRA01000029.1:19984-23011 GCA_002305445.1 Clostridiales bacterium UBA1380
GCGGCCACCTGCCTCGGCGGCTGCATACGCGACCCGCTTTCCGGCCGCGCGTACGTTTATCAGGCAATGCGCGTGACCGGTGCGGCCGACCCGCGCACACCTGTCGCCGACACGATACCCGGCAAGCTGCCGCAGTCGAAGCTGACGCTCGGCGCGGCGGCCGGATATTCCAGCTATGGCAACCAGATCGGCCTCGCGACGGGCGGCGTATACGAGATGTACCATCCGGGCTACGCGGCTAAGCGCCTCGAGATAGGAGCCGTAGTCGGAGCCGCTCCGGCGGCGAACGTCGTGCGCGAGGTGCCGGAGCCGGGCGACGTCGTCATACTGCTCGGCGGACGCACAGGGCGCGACGGCTGCGGCGGAGCGACCGGCTCTTCCAAGGCGCACAACGCAGAATCGCTCGCGACATGCGGAGCCGAGGTCCAAAAGGGCAACCCGCCCGAGGAGCGCAAGATTCAACGCCTTTTCCGCAATCCCGACGTCACGCGCATGATACGCCGTTGCAACGATTTCGGAGCGGGCGGCGTCTCTGTCGCCGTCGGCGAGCTTGCGGACGGGCTGCTCATAGATTTATCGCGCGTGCCGAAGAAGTATGAAGGACTCGACGGCACGGAACTTGCGATATCCGAGTCGCAGGAGCGCATGGCCGTCGTCGTGCGCCCCGAAAACGCGGACGCGTTCATCGCCGCGGCGGCCGCCGAGAACCTCGAAGCGACTGCGATAGCGACCGTCACGGCCGAAGCGCGCATGAAGATGGTCTGGAACGGCCGAGTTATAGTCGATCTTTCGCGCGAGTTCCTCTCGTCAAACGGCGCACCGAAGAAGTCGGACATCAAGATTGAGTCTGCCGATACGGACGATCTGCTCTCCGGCGGATCCTACGGCTTCGGCAAAGGCGACACCGCCGAAGCGGTCAAAGCGCTGCTATCCGACCTCAACATCTGCTCGCAGCGCGGCCTTGCGGAGCGCTTCGACTCCTCGATCGGCGCGTCGACGGTCGTTATGCCGTTCGGCGGCAAGTATCAGCTCACCGCCCCGCAGTATATGGCGGCTAAATATCCTGTCGGCGCTGCCGGAACGGAAGACGCGTCGTTTATGGCTTACGGCTTCGACCCGCATCTGGCGTCGCGCAGTCCGTATCACGGCGCGCTGTACGCCGTCGTCGAATCGGTCGCGCGTCTCGTCGCCGCCGGCGTCGACTATAAAACCGCTTACCTGACGCTTCAGGAATACTTCGAGCGCACTCTCGGCGATCCTTCGCGCTGGGGACAGCCGCTCGCCGCGCTGCTCGGCGCGTATAAAGCGCAGATGGAGCTCGGCGTCGCGTCTATCGGCGGCAAGGACAGCATGTCGGGAACGTATATCGGCGACGACGGCCGTCAGATCGATGTGCCGCCGACGCTCGTCTCGTTCGCGGTCGCGTCGGCGAAGGCGTACGACGCGGTGACGCCCGAATTCAAGAGCGCGGGCGATTATATATTCCTCTGCGAGCCGTCCTACCGCGACGACGGAACGCCCGACTTCGCATCGCTGCGCGAGCTGTTCGATAAAATGCACTGCTACGCGAAAAACGGAACGGCGACGGCGATATACGCTATCGGACGCGGCGGCGTCTTCGAGGCCGTATGTAAATGCGCGTTCGGCAACGGAATCGGCGTCGATATGACGGCCAAGCCGTCCTATAAGAAGTATTTCGACCGCCTGTACGGCGCATTCATACTCGAGACGGCGTCTCCGATCGACGGCGAACTGATCGGCTATACCGTCGAGGAAAAAGTGCTGCGGGTCGACGGAAAAGTTCTGCCGCTCGACGAGCTGCGCTCCGTATGGGAGAGCCCGCTCGAAGGCGTGTTCCCCGTCCGCGTCGGCTCGGCATGCGAAGCCGCTCCGAAGGCTTACGTCAACCGCGAGCGCAGCACGGCAGCACCGGCGATGAAGACCGCGAAGCCGCGCGTGTTCATACCGGTCTTCCCCGGCACCAACTGCGAGTACGACACCGCCGCGGCATTCGAGCGCGCCGGCGCAGTGACGGACGTTTTCGTACTGCGCAACTACAGCGCCGAAGCGCTTGAGGAATCGCTTGTCGAAATGGCGCGCCGAATAGGCGAAGCGCAGATTCTGATGCTGCCGGGCGGTTTCTCCGGCGGCGACGAGCCGGACGGCTCCGCGAAGTTTATCACGGCCGTACTGCGCAACGCGCGCGTGCGCGACGCCGTCACCGATCTGCTCGATGCGCGCGACGGCCTTGCGCTCGGCATCTGCAACGGCTTCCAAGCGCTGCTGAAGTCCGGCCTGCTGCCGTACGGCAGGATAGTCGACGCGATGTCGCCCGACGACGCGACGCTGACCTTCAATACGATAGGACGCCACCAGTCGCGCATGGTACGCACGCGCGTCGCGTCGGTCAAGTCGCCGTGGCTCGCGCTGACGGAGGTGGACGATATACACGTCATACCGATCAGCCACGGCGAAGGACGCCTCGTCGCGTCAGACGAGATGATCGCGTCGCTCGCGGCAAACGGACAGATAGCTACACAGTATGTTGATATGGCAGGAAACCCGTCGATGGACATCGAGTTCAACCCCAACGGCTCCGCCGCCGCGATTGAAGGCATCACAAGCGCGGACGGCAGGATCTTCGGCAAGATGGGCCACTCGGAGCGCACCGGCGAGTTTGTAGCCGTGAACATACCCGGCAACAAAAACCAGCGTCTGTTTGAAGCAGGCGTCAGGTACTACGCGATATAGCATACAGCACAAAGCACCCGTTATAACGGGTGCTTTTTTGTATTGTATACACACATTTAACAACATTTGTCAGGCAGTATAGTATAATTGCATCGACAAATGTAGTGTAAAGACGTGTATGGGAGCTGCCGTATATTACGCACTGCGGTCGATACGGCGCAGGCCGAAAAGCTTTATATCGCTTGCGGGAGTGTCCGCCGCGGTGATGCTCGCGCTTATTTTACTGCTGTTGTTTCTTGAGGCGGAGTGGCGGCAGAGCGTCATGCCCGATAACAC
>DBRA01000037.1:0-4688 GCA_002305445.1 Clostridiales bacterium UBA1380
TATTCGACAGCGAGATACTTATATATCTCATTCAGGATCTCCAGCTCTTTTGTTGTGAAGGTCTTTTGCGATTTGTCTCTGAAGATCAATAGATAGCCTATGTAATTCCGCTCCAACGGGAGATAACAGATCAGGAAATCTGAATAGCCGCCCGGAAGCAGGATGTCCCGATACACAGTTTTCTTACTGTAATTATCCATCTGGCTGTAGATAACGATATCTTCGTTCTTCTTAAAGTAGCTGTCCGAAAGGATCCCGGACATAAAGATTCTCTCAACGAGTTTCTGCGGAGTGTTATGGACAAGGACCTGCAACGAAGTCTCCTTGACCTTTGTGTAATTCAGATAACCGAAGAGTATATGGCGAAAACCGAACAGATCTTCCATGGCAACACAGGCCAGTTTTCGAAAGGCATCATATTCCTTGTTCAGAAAATGATACCGATGAAGAACATCTTTGAATTGTCCGATTTTTCTGTAATCGTCAATAGTCAGCATGAGTTTTCCTCCCGAATGAAAGATGGAGTCTGTATGTAAATATTTTATAGCACCTGGGAGAGATGGTCAACTAATTTAAAATGATTATTTACAACAAAATGCTAATTATTTAAGATTAGATAAAGCCATATTTTCAGAAGTTTAAAGCAGAAGGATATAATTATATTCACTAATTTTGATTATTTAAAAGGCATTCTATTTCCTCTATGCTGTATACATCAGAAAACCATATGCTAATCAGGGCTTAGGGAAAACCAACAGGAGGAATTAAGATGTCTACTCAACAAGAACGTTTACAGGGCGACATTGAAATGCTCAGTCCGTTGAACCGCTCCGAGGCGGTGCTTGGAGAGATCAAAGCGCCTAAGAAGATCACTCTATGTGATGCCACACTTCGTGAAGGAGAGCAGGGAACTGCTGCAGGCTTCACGCTGGATCAGAAGAAAGAGTATGTACGCAAAGCTGCGGAAGCCGGAGTGGAATTGATCCAGGTTCCTCTGGCGCGGGATCTGTCCTCGCTGGCAGAACTGATCAGATTTATCAAAGAAGAAAAGCTCCCGGTCAAGACAGAGATCCTTTCGATGGCACCGCTGTTTGACAAGGAAGCTCAGCACATCAGATTCCCTCAGGGGTGCTTTTTCTTCTATGCAAAATCTGAAAGGAGGATGTACGAAATGAAACTTGTTATTGCCGAAAAGCCCAGTGTAGCCCAGTCTTTGGCCAGGGTCATCGGTGCAAACAAACGCCAGGAGGGCTATCTGGAAGGTAGTGGATACCTTGTCAGCTGGTGTGTCGGCCATCTGGTGGAACTCTCCGCCCCGGAGCGCTACGATGATCGCTTTGCCAAGTGGAGGCTGGAGGATCTGCCGATCCTGCCGGAACGCTTTCTGTACGAGGTATCTGCAGGAACCAGAAAACAGTATCAGATCCTGAAGACGCTGATGGAGCGGTCTGATGTCACGAGCCTTGTCTGTGCCACGGATGCAGGGCGTGAAGGTGAACTGATCTTCCGCCTGGTCTACACTCAGGCCCGATGTAAGAAACCCTTTGAACGGCTGTGGATCTCCAGCATGGAGGATGCGGCCATCCGGGAAGGCTTTGAAAAGCTGAAGCCTGGAACTTCATATGACCTCTTGTATGAGGCAGCCCTTTGCCGGGAGCGTGCCGACTGGATCGTCGGAATGAACGCTACCCGGCTTTTTTCATGCCTGTACGGCCAGACCCTGGCTGTTGGACGAGTCATGACGCCGACGCTTGCCATGGTAGTGATGCGGGATGCCCAGATCGCAGCCTTCAAGCCTGATCCTTTCTGGACAGTACAGCTTACTGCCGGAGGGTTCACAGCTGCCAGTCGACGTTTTTCGACAAAATCCGACGCGGATCGACTTCTTTCGCAGTGTCGGGAGGAGGGCAGCGCAATGGTCGAGACAGTAGAAACAAAAGAAAAGGCTGAAAGGCCTCCTCTTCTCTATGACCTGACTACGCTACAGCGAGACGCCAACCGGATTCTAGGCTTCACTGCCCAGCAGACACTGGACTACACCCAAGGCCTTTATGAAAAGAAGCTGGTGACGTACCCAAGAACCGACAGCCGGTATCTGACCGAGGACATGCAGCCTGTGATCCCGGAGCTGGTCAGAACCGTGGCAATGCATTACGGCCTGACTGAAGACGGTCTTCGCACAGAGCCGGTACGGAAGGGTTCTGTCTTCGACAGCAGCAAGGTCACGGACCACTATGCCATCATCCCCACGAAGTCCGTTTCCGGCAGTGATGCCTCATCCCTTTCAAGCGGAGAAACAGCAGTTCTTCAGCTGGTTTCTGTAAGGCTTCTCTGTGCCATGCAGGAAGATTACCGCTATGCAGAGACCAGCGTGAAGCTCAGCTGCAGAGGCGAGAAATTCACACAGAAAGGCAGGACAGTGCTGCAGCCCGGCTGGAAAGCGATCTGGAACAACTTCTATCCGGAGAAGAAAAAGGATGATGAAGTATCCGGGACTGTTCCGTTAAAAGGATCTGTAGTGAAGATCGATTCCGCTGATGTGAAGGAAGGCAAAACAAGTCCTCCGAAGCACTTTACGGAGGATACTCTTCTCTCAGCGATGGAGACTGCCGGAGCCGATGAGATGCCTGAAGAAGCGGAGCGAAAAGGCCTGGGAACGCCTGCCACCCGTGCCGCCACCATCGAAAAACTGGTGCAGCGCGGCTTTATCGAGCGTAAGGGTGACAAGAAGACCAGACACCTGATCGCTACAGATAAAGGAAACGCCCTGATCACCGTCATGCCGGAGCAGATCCAGTCGCCCTCCATGACCGCCGAATGGGAGCAGAAGCTCCTTGGTATCGAAAGTGGCGAATACGAGGCTGCGGATTTCATGGATGGAATCTCCGGGATGATCGCCGGGCTGGTAGCAACTTATGAAAAAGCGAAAGGAGCAGATGCGCTTATGAGCAGAAACAAAGTGATCGGCACCTGTCCCCACTGCGGGTCCGAGGTGCTGGAAAAACAGAAGGGATGGTTCTGCAGCAACAGTGAATGCAGGTTCATTCTCTGGAAGGACAATGCCTATTTCACGAAGATCGGCAAACGCCTGACCTCCCAGATTGTGGAGAAGCTGCTGAAGGAAGGCCGCGCCAGGCTGAAGGACTGCAAGAGCCAGAAGACCGGCAAGACCTATAACGCGGATATCGTGCTTTCCACGGAAGCAGACGGCAGGCCGCAGTTCTCCATGGAATTCGATAAACGCAAAGGAGGCGGTAAGTGATGGACGAGAAAGAACACAGCATCCGCTTCATCAACAGCAGCTACGACACGCTCTTCCGGATCCCGGACGGCGGCACCGTGGAAGTCCAGTTCCCTGACCGGAAATTCTCAGCAAAGTGCGAGTATATCGACGATTATCACACGCTCGTCGGTGACTCTGTATTCCACATCTGCGAATTTGCCGAGATGGTGGAGCATCAGCACGGCTCTGTCCGCCCTGAGCCGGAGACCGAATTGGACCAGGCAGCCTGGCAGCTCGGTCACAGAGAGTACCTTGCGCTGCAAACGACGGATTCCGGGTACGATTATACGTTTTACAGTCAGCAGTTCAAGCTGATGGACGGAGGCCGACTCGATGTACCTGAGCTCAGCATGAATCAGGCGCGGGACCAGATCATGGAGATGCATGGGTATGGACGCAGGAACCGACGCTCTGTTCCTTATGAGCACGTCATGGAACATGCGGAGCTTGCGAACAGCTCTGTTCTGAAACAGCTGGATGATCTGAAGAACCATTCCTCCCAGAGGCAGAAAACCGGAAAGGAGGTTCGTCATGCCGGAAAAGAAAGATAAAACCCACCCCTCCCAGTTCGATAAGGTCAAAGAGATCACGGATAAGCTGGAAGCCGGTATCCAGGCGCTGTTTGAGAGTGAAGCTTTCAAGAACTATCTGAAGACGCTCTCCAAATTCCACGATTATTCCCTGAACAATACGATCCTGATCGCCATGCAGAAGCCGGATGCCACCTTGGTTGCCGGATACACTGCCTGGCAGAAGAACTTCGGCAGGCAGGTACAGAAGGGCGAGACCGGGATCCGTATTCTTGCTCCCACTCCCTACAAAAAGCACAAGTATAATAAGCCCGAACAGTTATCTGCTGTCGTCAATGAGGCTCTCGAAAAGTGAATACAGGGGGCCTGTTTTTGTGAGGCAGGCGCTTAGTTAACGAAGGGGCTAACGGGAAAGCCCAGTGCTTGAAAACCCAGTAAAATCAAGGGATACAGAGTTTGATTTTGCTCGAGTACGGTCTCAAAGCCGCACGCCGCGCCAGCCAGTTCTCGAAGAGATAAATCCATATACAACTCAAAAGCCCGGGAATACAGTATTCCCGGGCTTTTTATGTCGCTCAAGCCGGATGGGCATATTTAATAATAAACATATATTTCTATATTATGTATTGACATTCCAAGCCATGGAAGATATTATACTGGTAGATTATAATATCGGAGGCTGTAAAATGACCGTATATCCCGAAGCCGAGCACGGCGTAGTGGGCAGGCTGGCAGACCGGTTTTTCGGTTATCAGGGCTGGCCTACGGTATGCCGCGGCGAGAAGGGCATTTTGTACGCGGTATGCTCCGGATTCCGGCTTCAGCACGTCTGCCCGTTCGGCAAGACCGTTATGTATGTTAGCTTCAACGAAGGC